>JAJYCT010000225.1 GCA_021778125.1 Myxococcales bacterium | reverse complement strand
GCTCGTCGTTTGCCTCCCGGAGGGGCCGCGCCGCACCTCATGGTTGAGGCTAGTTGATGCAAGAGTGGAGCGTGCAGTGCGAAGGCAACTGAGCCTCGGCGTCCTGGGCAGCGTACTGCTGGGCGCGCCCGGAGCGTGGGGACAGCAGGCGGTCGCCCCGGGCCCCGTGGTGGCCCCGACGACGATGGCCGCGCCGGCCGTCGCCCCGGCGACGTCCAGCGGGCATCGCGTGCTCACACTGGCCGAGGCGGAGCGGGCTGCGGCCGAGCAGCAGCCGCAGATGCTCGTCGCGCGGTCGAGCACGGACGTGGCGCAGGCGCAGGCCGACGAGGCGCACGCGCCACTGCTGCCGCAGATCACCGGCATGGCCAGCTACTCGCGCCAGACCGGCAACTTCGCCCCGCGTCCCGGGGCCATCCCGGCCGGCGTGAACGTGCCGGGCGGTGGGGCCTCGGTCTTCTCGTCGTCGTTCGACTTCTGGAGCTTCGGCGTCACCGGCACGCAGCTCATCTACGACTTCGGCCAGACGTCGCAGAAGTACAAGGCGGCCGACCTGAGCGTCGACGCGTCGCGCAAGGTCGAGCACGCGACGCGCCTGCAAGTGCTGCTCGGCGTGCGGTCGGCATACTTCGCCGCGCGCGCCGCCAAGGAGCTGGTGGGCGTCGCGCAGGAGACGGTCGACGCCCAGAACAAGCACCTCGCCCAGGTGCAGGGCGCGGTCCAGGTCGGCACCCAGCCGCCCATCGCCCTGGCCCAGCAGAAGGCCGCGTGCGCCAACGCCGCCGTGCTGCTCATCCAGGCCCAGAACGGCTACGAGACGGCCAAGGCGCAGCTCAACCAGGCGGCCGGCTTCACCGGCGACACCGACTACGACGTCAGCGACGAGGAGATCGGCACGCTCGAGGACGAGGACCAGCCGCTCGACGCACTCGCCGCCAAGGCGATGGCCGCGCGCCCGGAGCTCGCCACCTTCGCCAAGCAGCGCGAGGCGCAGGAGGCCTCGCTGCGCGCCGCCAAGGGAGGCTACGGGCCCACGCTGTCGGCGGCGGCGGGCGTCAGCGAGGCGGGCCTCTCGCTCACGCAGATGGTGCCCAACTGGGACGCCGGCCTCGTGCTCACGTGGCCGATCTACCAGGGCGGCCTCACCGTGGCGCAGGTGCGCGCCGCCGAGGCGGGCCTGCAGTCGATCGAGGCGCAGCGCTCGCTCGAGGTGCTCCAGGTCCGCCTCCAGGTGGACTCGGCGCGCCTCTCCGTGAGGGCGGCGAAGGCGACGATCGGCGCCGCCGAGGACGCGCTCACCAACGCGCGCGAGCAGCTCCGCCTTGCCGAGCAGCGTTTCGCCACGGGGGTGGGCAACATCATCGAGCTCGACGACTCCCAGGTGACGTACACGACCGCGGCCGCGCAGGTGGTCCAGGCCCGCTTTGGGCTCGCCACGGCGCGCGCGCAGCTCCTCGCCGCGCTAGGACGAACATGATGCACGACGCCCCCCTCCCCGCGGCCGAGCCGGCCGCCGATGCTCCCGCCCGCGGCTCCATGGCGACGCGGGTCGTGCTGCTCCTGCTGCTGGCAGCGGCGATCGGCGGGGGCGCATGGCTCGTGCGCGCCCGCGGACGTGCGGCGAGCGCGGCGGCCGCGGCGGCGGCGAGCGCGATGCAGAACCGCGTGGTGCCCGTGCTCACCGCCGAGGTCGCGCGCCGCGACGTCCCGATCGTGCGCGAGGGCCTGGGCAACGTCGCCGCCTTCTACACCGTGACGGTCAAGACGCAGGTCGACGGGCGGATCGACCGCGTCGCGTTCCGCGAGGGCCAGCGCGTCAAGAAGGGCGACGTCCTGGTGCAGATCGACCCGCGCCCGTTCGCCATCCAGCTCGAGTCCGCCCAGGCGGCGATTGCGCGCGACAACGCCAACCTCAAGAACGCCCAGCTCAACCTGGAACGCTACAAGACGCTGAGCCAGCAGAACCTCATCGCCGTCCAGCAGTACACCGACCAGCAGGCGACGGTGGACCAGCTCGACGCCCAGGTGCGCTCGGACCGGGCGCTCATCGACTCGGCGAAGCTCAACCTCGACTACGCGCGCATCACCTCGCCCATCGACGGCGTGACCGGCGTGCGCCTGGTCGATCCGGGCAACGTCGTGCACGCCGCGGACCCGGGCGGCCTGGTGGTCGTCACGCAGCTCGATCCCATCGCCGTCTTCTTCACGCTCCCCGAGGACGATCTGCCGGACATCACGGCGGCGACCGCGGGCGGCGCGACGCTCTCGGTCGAAGCGCTCAGCCGCGACGGCGACAAGCCGCTCGGCCGCGGGACGCTGTCGGTGATCGACAACCAGATCAACCAGCAGACCGCGACCATCCGGCTCAAGTCGATCTTCCCGAACCCGCAGAGCGCCCTCTGGCCTAACCAGTTCGTCAAGGCGCGCCTGCAGCTGTCCACGCGCAAGGACGCGCTCGTCGTCCCGGCCGCGGTCGTGCAGCACGGGCCGAGCGGCACGTTCGCCTACGTCGTGGGCGCGAACGCGACGGCCGAGATGCGCCCGGTCGTGGTCGAGACGACGCAGGGCGACCTGGCGGTCATCAAGGGCGGCCTCGCGCCGGGCGAGCAGGTCATCGTCGACGGGCAGGCCCAGATCCGCCCGGGCTCCAGGGTCGCGCCGCGCCCGGCCGCGAGCGCCTCGCCCGCCCCCGCCGCGGGGAGCGCGAGCACCACAGCCCGCGCCGGGTCGCCGCCGTGAGCGCCGGCGTCTCCGAGCCGTTCATCCGGCGGCCGGTCGCGACGACGCTCCTGATGGTCGGCCTCTTGCTGGTGGGCCTGGGGGCCTTCAGCCAGCTGCCGGTCTCCGCCCTGCCGCAGGTCGACTACCCGACGATCGTCGTCTCGACCTACCTGCCGGGCGGCAGCGCCGAGACGATGTCCTCCGCGGTGACGACGCCGCTCGAGCGTCAGTTCGGGCAGATGCCGTCGCTCACGCAGATGACGAGCGTCTCGAGCTTCGGCTACTCGCAGATCACGCTCCAGTTCGATCTGGACCGGAGCATCGACGCCGCGCAGCAAGACGTGCAGGCCGCCATCAACGCGGCCTCGAGCCTGCTGCCCCCGCAGCTGCCGACGCCGCCGACGTACTCGAAGAGCAACCCGGCCGACCAGCCCATCCTCACGCTGTCGATCAGCTCGGACGTGCTGCCGCTCGATCAGGTCGACGACTTCGCCGACTCGATCCTGGCGCAGAAGATCTCGCAGGTCTCGGGCGTGGGCCTGGTGACGATCAACGGCGGGCAGAAGCCGGCCGTCCGCGTGCAGGTCGACCCCGAGGCGCTCGCCGGCACGGGCCTGTCGCTCGAGGACGTGCGCGCGGCGCTCGCCGCCGCGAACATCAACCAGCCCAAGGGAAACATCGACGGCGCCCGCCAGGACTTCGCCCTGGCGACCAACGACCAGCTCTACAGGGCCGCGGGCTTCAAGTCCCTCGTCATCGCGTACGCCAACGGCTCGCCCGTGCGCCTCTCGGACGTGGCCAGCGCCGTCGACGGCGTCGAGAACGCGCAGCTCGCCGGGTGGGCGGGGGCCAAGCGCGCCATCATCCTCAACGTCCAGCGCCAGCCGGGCGCCAACGTCATCCAGGTCGCCGAGCGCGTGAAGGCCCTCCTGCCCCAGCTGCGCGCGTCGCTCCCACAGGGCATCGACGTCGACATCCTCAGCGACCGGACCGAGACGGTCCGCGCGTCGGTCGAGGACGTCGAGCGCACGCTCGTCATCACGATCAGCCTCGTCGTGGCCGTCATCTTCGTCTTCCTGCGCAACCTGCGCGCGACGTTCATTCCGAGCGTCGCGGTGCCGCTCTCGCTCATCGGCACCTTCGGGGTGATGTACCTCGTCGGCTACAGCCTCAACAACCTGTCGCTGATGGCGCTCACGATCGCCACCGGCTTCGTCGTCGACGACGCCATCGTGATGATCGAGAACATCGCGCGCTACATCGAGGAGGGCGAGTCGCCCTTCCAGGCGGCGCTCAAGGGGGCGGGCCAGATCGGCTTCACGATCGTGTCGCTCACGGTCTCGCTCGTGGCGGTGCTCATCCCGCTGCTCTTCATGGGGGGCCTCATCGGGCGGCTCTTCCGCGAGTTCGCCGTGACGCTCGCGGTCTCGATCGGCGTGTCGGCGCTGCTGTCCCTGACGCTCACGCCGATGATGTGCGCGTACCTCCTGCGGCCCGAGCCCCCGAGCCACCAGCGCGGCGCGCTCTTCCACGCGTCGGAGCGAGCCTTCGAGGGGCTCATCGCGTTCTACGACCGGGGCCTGCGCGTGGTGCTCCGCCACAAGCTCGCCACGCTGGTGGTGACCGTGGCCACGCTGGGCCTCACGGTCGCGATGGCGCTCTGGATCCCCAAGGGGTTCTTCCCCCAGCAGGACACGGGCATGATCCTGGGCATCACGGCCGCGGCGCCCGACGTGTCGTTCCCGAAGATGATGGCCCTGCAGGAGGAGCTGGCGTCGACGGTGCTCGCCGATCCCGACGTCGTCGACGTCGGCTCGTTCATCGGCTCCGACGGCACCAACCCCACGACCAACAGCGGGCGGCTGTCCATCACGCTCAAGCCGCGCGACGTGCGGACGTCGACGGCCGACGCGATCATCGCGCGGCTGCAGCCCAAGCTCGCGGCGGTGACCGGCGTCGATGTCTTCCTGCAGTCGGTGCAGGACCTACAGATCGACAGCCGCGTCAGCCGGACACAGTTCCAGTACACCCTGCAGGACGCCGACGCCGCCGAGCTCGCGACGTGGGCGCCCAGGCTGCTCGCGGAGCTACGCGGCGAGCGTGTCCTCAAGGACGTCGCCAGCGACCAGGAGACCTCAGGGCTGCAGGTGTCGCTGACGATCGACCGCGACACGGCGTCGCGCCTGGGGATCTCGTCCCAGGTCATCGACGACACGCTCTACGACGCCTTCGGGCAGCGCCAGATCTCGATCATCTTCACGCAGCTCAACCTGTACCGCGTCATCCTCGAGGTGAAGCCCGAAGAGGCCGGGACGGCGGCGGCGCTCGACAAGATCTTCGTCCGGACGGCCACCGGCGCGCCGGTGCCGCTCAGCACGATCGTGCACACCGCGACGACCACGGCTCCGCTCGTGATCAACCACCAGGGCCAGTTCCCGGCGGTGACGATCTCGTTCAACCTGGCCGACGGCGAGTCGCTCGGCGACGCCGTCAGCGCCATCCAGGCGGACCAGGCGCGCATCGGGACGCCGCCGAGCGTGCGGTCCGACTTCGTCGGGACGGCGCTCGCGTTCAACCAGTCGCTCGCGAGCGAGCCGCTGCTCATCCTCGCGGCTATCATTACCGTCTACATCGTGCTGGGGGTTCTCTACGAGAGCTACATCCACCCCATCACGATCATCTCGACGCTCCCCTCGGCCGGCGTCGGCGCACTGCTGGCGCTCTGGGTGTGCCGCACCGACTTCAGCGTCATCGCGCTCATCGGCGTGGTGCTGCTCATCGGCATCGTCAAGAAGAACGCCATCATGATGATCGACTTCGCGCTCGAGGCCGAGCGCGACCAGGGCATGGCGCCCGAGCAGGCGATCCACCAGGCGTGCCTGCTGCGATTCCGTCCGATCATGATGACGACGATGGCCGCGCTGCTCGGCGGCCTTCCCCTGGCGCTCGGCACGGGCATGGGCTCGGAGCTGCGCCGCCCGCTGGGTATCACGATCGTGGGCGGCCTGATCATCTCGCAGGTGCTGACGCTCTACACGACGCCGGTCGTCTACCTGTACATGGACCGGCTGGGGCGCTTGCTATCGCGCGCCCGACGGCGCGACACGGCACCGGAGGCGGCGCAGTGAACATCTCGTCGCCGTTCATCCGGCGGCCCGTCGCGACCTCGCTCCTGGCCGCCGCGCTGCTGCTGGCCGGGATCCTGGCCTACCTCAAGCTCCCGGTGGCGCCGCTTCCGCGCGTGGACTTCCCCACCATCCAGGTGAGCGCCGCGCTGCCCGGGGCGAGCCCCGAGACCATGGCGTCGTCGGTCGCAACGCCCCTCGAGCGGCGCTTCGGCCGCATCGCGGGCCTCACGGAGATGACGTCGTCGAGCACGCTGGGCGGCACGTCGATCACGCTGCAGTTCGACCTCGACAAGAACGTCGACGCGGCGGCGCGCGACGTCCAGGCGGCCATCGCTGCGGCCGGCGGGGAGCTGCCGCCGACGCTGCCGCTCAAGCCCACCTACCGCAAGGTCAACCCCGCCGACGCGCCCATCCTCATCATCACGCTGACGAGCGATGCGCTGCCGCTGCCCAAGGTCTTCGACGCGGCCAACACGGTGCTCGCCCAGAAGATCGCCCAGGTGCGCGGCGTGGGCCAGGTGGTCGTCGGCGGCGGGCAGCAGCCCGCCGTCCGCGTGGAGCTCGATCCCCAGGCCGTGGCCGGCATGGGCCTGACCCCCGCCGACATCCGGGAGCAGATCGGCACCTCCACGGCCGACGAGGCCAAGGGCACCGTGGCGACCGGGCAGCAGTCCTCGGCCCTCGGCGCCAACGATCAGCTCCTCGACGCGCGCGGGTACGCGCCGCTCGTCGTCGCGCAGAGCGGGGCCGCCACCGCGCAGCTCGGCCACGTCGCCAGGGTCGTCGACGCCGTGGAGAACGCCCGCATCGCCGGCTGGGCCGACGGACGCCGGGCGGTGCTGCTGCTCGTCTTCAAGCAGCCCGACGCGAACATCATCGAGACCAACGAGCGGGTGATGGAGCTGCTGCCTCAGCTCGCCACCTCGATCTCGCCGGCCATCGCGATCCAGGTCACGAGCGATCGCACCGCCACCATCCGCGCGTCGGTCGACGACGTCGAGAAGACGCTGCTCGTGAGCGTCGTGCTCGTCGTGGCCGTGGTCTTCGCGTTCCTCCGCTCCGGGCGCGCGACGCTCGTGCCGTCGGTGGCGATGCCCCTGTCGCTCCTCGGGACGTTCGGGGTGATGTGGCTACTCGGCTACAGCATCGACAACCTGTCGCTGATGGCGCTCACGATCTCGACGGGCTTCGTCGTCGACGACGCGATCGTCGTGACCGAGAACGTCATGCGCTCGCTCGACGCGGGCAAGACACCGCGCGACGCCGCGCTCGATGGCGCCGCACAGATCGGCTTCACGATCCTCTCGATCACCGTCTCGCTGCTGGCCGTGTTCGTTCCCATCCTGCTCATGGGCGGGGTGGTCGGCCGCCTCTTCCGCGAGTTCGCCGTGACCCTGAGCGCCGCCGTCGCCATGTCGGCCGTCGTCTCGCTGACCGTCACACCCGTCATGTGCGCGCTCCTGCTCCGGCCCGAGCGCCACGCGCAGCACGGCGCGCTCTACCGCGCGTCCGAGCGCGCCTTCGACGGTCTGCTCGCGTTCTACGAGCGGGGGCTGCGCTGGGCCCTGCGGCACCGGCCCACGATGCTGCTCGTCACCCTCGGGACCGTGGCGCTCAACGTGGCCCTCTTCGTGATGGTTCCCAAGGGCCTGTTCCCGATGCAGGACACCGGGCTGCTCATGGTGAGCACGGAGGCGGCCCAGGACGCTTCGTTCCCGAAGATGTTCGACCTGCAGAAGCAGGTCAACGCGGTCCTGAGCGAGGACCCGGACATCGAGCACTACGTCTCGTTCACCGGATCGGGCGGCTTCAACACGACCAACACGGGCCGCGGCTTCGTCATGCTCCGGGCCAAGCCGCCCCGGACGACGAGCGCCGATCAGGTGCTGGCCCGCCTGCGCGGCAAGCTCGCGAAGATCCCCGGCATCTCGACCTACCTCATCTCGCGCCAGGACGTGAACGTCGGCGGGCGCATGACGCGGACGCAGTACCAGTACACCGTCCAGGACGCGAGCCTCGACGAGCTGCTGACGTGGGCGCCGCGCCTGGAGGACGCCCTGCGCAAGCTCTCGCAGCTCAAGGACGTCAACTCGGACCAGCAGACCGCGGGCCGGCAGATCGACGTCACCATCGACCGCGACACGGCGTCCCGGCTGGGCGTCGCGGCGCAGGACGTCGACGACGCGCTCTACGACGCGTACGGGCAGCGCTTCGTCGCGACGACCTTCACCCAGCTCAACGAGTACCGCGTGGTCATGGAGGCCGACGAACCGTACCGGAGCGCCCCGGACACGCTCGACAACCTCTACGTCCGGGGCCGCGCGGGCGCGTCGGTGCCCCTTCGCGCGGTGGCCAAGGTGACCGAGAGCAGCACGGCCCTGTCGGTCAACCACAACGGCCAGTTTCCGTCGATCACGCTGTCGTTCAACCTCTCGCCGGGCGCGTCGCTGGGGCAGGCGGTCGACGCCATTGCCAAGGCCGAGCGCGACATCCACATGCCCCCGAGCGTCCACGCCGACTTCCAGGGGACGGCCCAGGCGTTCACGTCGTCGCTGCGCAACGAGCCGCTGCTCGTGCTCGCGGCGCTGCTGACCGTCTACGTCGTGCTGGGCATGCTCTACGAGAGCTACGTCCACCCCATCACGATCCTCTCGACGCTCCCGTCGGCAGGCGTCGGCGCCCTGGTCGCGCTGATGCTCTTCGGGGTCGACCTGAGCATCATCGCGATCATCGGCCTCCTCTTGCTCATCGGCATTGTGAAGAAGAACGCGATCCTGCTCGTCGACTTCGCCATCGAGGCCGAGCGCAAGGAGGGCGCCGCCCCGGAGGACGCCATCGTGCGCGCCTGCTCGCTGCGCTTCCGGCCCATCCTGATGACCACGTTCGCCGCCCTGTTTGGCGCGCTCCCGCTCGCCTTCGGGCATGGCCTCGGGTCCGAGCTCCGGCAGCCCCTCGGGATCACGATCGTCGGTGGGCTGCTCGCCTCCCAGCTGCTCACCCTGTACACGACGCCGGTGGTGTACCTCGCGCTCGAGCGCCTGCGCCTGAGGCTACGGCGTGGCTCGGCCCGGCCGCGTATGCTACCGTCGCTCGCGGAGTGAATCTGGATTCACTCTCTGAACGGAGGCGATCCCGAGGATGGCGTCGACGGCGACCGTGCAGCCCGTGGAGCAAGAGATCCCGCAGAGCGCGGCGGCGGCCCGGCCGCGCAAGATACGGCGTCCGTACCTCGTGCTCGGCACCGTCGTGGGCGTGGCGCTGGCCGCGTACGGCGCGTTCGTCTGGACGACGCGGGGGCGCGAGTCCACCGACGACGCGCAGATCGACGCCGACGTCGTGGCGGTCTCCACCCGCGTCGGCGGGACGGTGCTCCACGTGGCCGTCACCGACAACCAGCAGGTCAAGAAGGGCGACCTGCTCGTCGAGATCGATCCGGCCGACCTCGCGGCCCGCGAGCGCCAGGCCGAGGCCGAGCTCGCGGCGGCGCAGGCCCAGGCCGACGCGGCCGA
>JAJYCT010000224.1 GCA_021778125.1 Myxococcales bacterium | reverse complement strand
CGGCGCTGGGCTACGTCATCGGCGGGGCGATCGAGGCCGCCACGCACGACTGGCGCATGGCCTTCTTCGTCGCCGGCGGCCCGGGGCTCGTCCTTTCGCTGCTTTGCCTGGCGATCGCCGAGCCCGAGCGACAGGTTACCGCGAGACAGCCCGACGTCCTCGGATCGGCGCGAGAGCTCGCGCGCATCCCGTCGTATCGAAACGTGATCCTCGGGTACTGCGCCTACACGTTCGCGCTGGGGGGCTTCGCGTACTGGGCGCCCAAGTACCTCGCGGCGCAGTACGGCATGGCCGTGGGCAAGGCCAGCATGGTGTTCGGGCTCGTGACGGTCGTAGCGGGCGCGATCGGCACGATGGGCGGCGGCGTGCTCGGCGACCACTGGACGCACGGCAAGACCGAGGACCGCCCGGCGCTGCGCGCCGCGGTGGCCGTGTGCGCGCTCTCGGCCGGCCTGGGGGCGCCGCTCGCGCTGCTGGCCATCCTCGGCCCCTCGCCGCTCGCCTTCTTCGTCCTGGCCTTCCCATGCATGGTGGCGCTGTTTCTCTGCAGCGGTCCGATCAACGTGGCCATCCTGCGCAGCGTGCCCGCCGGGCTGCGGGCGAGCGCCATGGCGCTCAGCATCCTGGCCATCCACCTGTTCGGGGACCTGTGGTCCCCGCCCCTCATCGGCCTCGCTGCCGACCACGCGCCGATGATGTGGGCCATGCTGGCGTGCCCCGTCTTCTTCGGCCTCGGGGCGCTGGTCTGGGCGCGCGGGCATGCGTCCCTTCGGTTGACCTGAGCGGGCCCCCTGCGCTACGAGCGAACGACTTTTTCGCACCGCGCAACGCGTCCTTCGCCCCCAATGCGTTCCTTGATCGCCGTCCTGGCTGCAGCGCTCCTCGCGCTGTTTTGCGCGCGGACGGCGGACGCCGCGGGGCCCGACGCGGGCACGCCGGCGCCCCACGCTTCCGCGGCCCCGGCGGCTCCGTCCGGCCCCCCCGCCTCCTCGGCGGCCTCCGCCTCATCCGGCGCTCCCGCCTCCTCGGCGGCTCCTCCCTCGTCGGGCGCCCCGACGGCGCCTCCCCCGCAGGCGGCCGCAGGCGGCGAGCCGATCGTGCGGTTGCCGGCGGGGCCGGCGGAGCAGGCCGAGGGGCAGCCCGTCGCCTCGATCGACGTCGTCGGCAACCGGCGCGTCGGCCGCGAGGACGTCCTGTCGTACGTCCGGATGAAGCCCGGCCACCTGTTCAAGATCGAGAACCTCACGGGCGACGTGCGGGCCCTCTGGGACTCCGGGTTCTTCGAGGACATCCAGGTCGACCTCACGACCAAGGATCGCGGCGTCGCCCTGCGCTTCATCGTCCGCGAGCGGCCGAACATCAAGGAGGTCGTCTACGAGGGCAACGAGGAGATCGAGAACGACAAGCTCGGCGAGGCGGTCGAGGTCAAGCCGAACACGATCCTCAGCGTCCCGGCGGTGCGCCGCAGCGTCCAGAAGATCAAGGACGCGTACGCCGAGAAGGGCTACTTCCTGGCCGATGTCGACTACGTCGTCACGCCGCAGCGCGACAACGAGGTCTCGGTCAAGTTCAAGATCGTCGAGCACGAGCCGGTGACGGTGCGGCGCATCACGTTCATCGGCAACGACCACGTCCCCGACGCCGACCTGCGCGACACGATGCAGACGGGCAACGGCGGCTTCTTCGCGTTCGGCTCGGGAGGGCCCTACAAGCAGGACGTCTTCGAGCGCGACGTGCTCATGCTGAGCGCGCTCTATTACGACAAGGGTTACCTCAGCGTGCAGATCGGCACGCCGCGCGTGATGCTCACGCCCGACCGGCAGGGCATCGACATCACGATCGCGATCCACGAGGGGCCCCGGTACAAGATCCGGCAGCTTCGCATCTACGAGCGCGACAACGAGGGCAAGGAGGTCGAGCCGCTCGGCGGCCGGCGCGCCCTGCGCCAGATGATCAAGGAGCAGTCGGGCGACTACTTCAACCGCGCGGAGCTCATCAAGGAGCTCGGCGCCGTGCGCACGCTCTACCGGGACGCCGGCTACGCGAACGTCGAGGCCGAGCCCGAGACGCAGCTCGATCCGGTCCACGAGGAGGTCGACATCGTCGTCCCCATCCACCGCGGGCCGCTCGTGCACATCGAGCGCATCGAGGTGAAGGGCAACACCAAGACGCGCGACAAGGTCATCCGCCGCGAGGTCGTTCTGCTCGAGGGCGATCTGTTCAGCGAGACGGGCATGGACATGAGCAAGCGCCGCATCACGGCGCTCGGCTACTTCGATCGGGTCGATGTCTCGACCGAGCAGGGCTCGGCCCCCGACAAGCTGGTGCTCAACTTCGAGGTGACCGAGAAGCCGACGGGGACGTTCCAGGTTGGCGCCGGGTTCAGCTCGATCGAGAGCTTCATCGCGACCGCGCAGGTGCAGCAGGCCAATCTGTTTGGCAACGGGCAGTCGCTGGCCCTGCAGGCGCAGGTCTCGGCGCTGCGGCAGCTCGTCACGCTGCGCTTCTTCGAGCCGTACTTCCTCGACTCGCTCTGGAACACGAGCGCGGAGCTCTACGACACCCTCTACGTCTTCCCCGACTTCGCCCGGCGCAGCCTCGGCGGGTCGCTGACGTTCGGCTACGCGCTCATCAACCCGTGGCTGCGCCTGAGCCTCACCGAGACGACGGAGTGGGACTCGGTCGACACGCAGCCCACCAACACGTTCTTCGGCGCCGCGCCCGGATTCGTGAGCGTGTTCCAGACGCTGCCGCTTGCGAACCTGTTCAACTCGGGGCGCGTCATCTCGCTGCGCCCGACGCTCACCTACGACACGCGCGACAACCGCCTTTTCCCGACGTCCGGCATGTTTCTTCAGGTGTCGAGCGAGGTTGCGAGCAGCGTGCTCGGGAGCCAGTTCAACTACCTGCGCAACCGGTTCACGGGCCGCTTCTACTACTACCTCGGCGGCGGCACCGGGCAGCCGGGCTCCGGGTTCGTCCTCAAGCTCAACACCGAAGCGGGCCTCATCACGAGCCCCGACCCGCAGGGCGTGCCCATCTTCCAGCGCTACTTCCTCGGCGGCATCCTCGACATCCGCGGGTTCTACCTGCGCAGCATCGGACCGCGCCTGCCGCTCACGTCGTCGCTGGATCCGAACTCGCCGGCCATCCAGGACGGCGCGAACATCGGAGGCAACCTCGAGGCGTACGAGAACTTCGAGCTCGAGTTCCCGATCATCGACAAGGTGGGCATCCGCGGAGTCGTCTTCTTCGACGCCGGCAACGCGTGGAACACCGAGCAGCAGTTCTGCAGCACGACGCCGGCTCCGCAGTTTTCCAACCTCGTGCAGCCGTGCTTCTCGTTCCCCAACAGCCTGGCGCTCGTGCGCCTGTCGAGCGGCTTCGGCATCCGCTGGTTCTCGCCGCTCGGCCCGCTGCGCTTCGAGTGGGGCTTCCCGCTCAACAGGCTGCCCTACGAGAACCCGAGCGACTTCGAGTTCACGATCGGCAACTTCTTCTGACGTGAGGTCGCGTTCCAGGGCGGCGCTCGATACGGCCCGGCCGCGTCGCGCGGCCGCCGGGCCACCTCTCCCGGCCCCGCGAGCCGGCACGGGAAGTTGGTCTTCGGTGGAGTCCTTCGCCCGGACCGACTAGACCCGTTGCTCGCCCATGGCCGAGCAGAACCCGCCGACGCCGCCGACCCCCCCCACCCCGCCCGCCGGCGGCCCGCCGCAGCAGAAGATCCCCGTCTCGATCCAGGACGAGCTGCGCACCTCGTACCTGGACTACGCGATGAGCGTCATCATCGGGCGGGCCATCCCCGACGTTCGCGACGGCCTCAAACCCGTCCACCGGCGCATCCTGTACAGCGCCTACGAGCAGGGCCTGCTGCCCACGGGGGGCTTCCGCAAGAGCGCGACCATCGTCGGCGACGTCCTCGGCAAGTACCACCCGCACGGCGACGCGTCGGTCTACGACGCCATGGTCCGCCTGGCCCAGGGCTTCTCGATGCGCTACCCGCTCATCGATGGCCAGGGCAACTACGGCTCGGTCGACGGCGACCCCGCCGCCGCCTACCGCTACACCGAGGCGCGCCTCACCAAGGTCGCCGTCGACCTCCTCGCCGACATCGACAAGGAGTGCGTCGACTTCGCCGCCAACTACGACGACCGCCTGCAGGAGCCGGTCGTGCTGCCGGCGAAGATCCCGAACCTGCTCGTCAACGGCACAGGCGGCATCGCCGTCGGCATGGCGACCAACGTCCCGCCGCACAACCTCGGCGAGATCATCGACGCCACGGTCCACCTGATGCGCACGCCGGGCGCCACGCTGGACGACATCATCCGCCTCATCCCCGGCCCCGACTTCCCCACCGCGGGCCTCATCTACGGCCGCTCCGGCATCGAGGCCGCCTACCGCACGGGGCGCGGCACGATCATCATGCGCGCCCGCCTGAACGTCGAGAAGTCCCCGGGCCGCGGCGAGAAGGAGCAGATCGTCGTCACCGAGATCCCCTACCAGGTCAACAAGGCCCGCACGGCCGCGCACATCGCGGAGCTGATGCGCGACAAGAAGATCGAGGGCATCTCCGAGGTTCGCGACGAGAGCGACCGCGAGGGGATCCGCCTCGTCATCGAGCTGAAGAAGGACGTCATCCCGCAGGTCGTCATCAACCAGCTCTACCGGCAGACCGACCTGCAGACGTCCTTCGGCGTCATCAACCTTGCGATCCACCAGGGGCGCCCGGCGGTCCTGACGCTCAAGGAGACGCTCGACGCGTTCATCGCGCACCGGCGCGACGTGGTCACGAGGCGCACGCGCTACGAGCTGCGGCAGGCCGAGGGCCAGCGCGAGATCATTGAGGGCCTGGGCGTGGCCGTCACCGACGTGGACCTGGTCGTCAAGACCATCCGCGAGAGCGCCGATCCCGAGATCGCGCGGCGCGCCCTCATGGCGCTGCCGCTCGCGGGCCTCGAGGCCTTCGTCCGGCGGGCGGGCCGCCCGCAGGCCGAGATCGACGAGGCGAAGACGCGCGGCGCCTACCACCTGTCCGAGCGGCAGGCGAAGGCGATCCTCGAGATGCGCCTGTCACGCCTCACGGGCCTCGAGCAGGAGAAGCTCGCCAAGGACTACGGCGAGCTGTGCGACGCGATCGCCCGCTACCGGGCGGTCCTCGCGAGCACCAAGCTGCTCGACGACGTCATCATCATGGAGCTCGAGGACGTCAAGTCGCGCTACGCCGACAAGCGCCGGACCGAGATCGTCGAGAACGAGGCGGAGATCCTGGAAGAGGACCTGATCCAGGAAGAGGACATGGTCGTCACCATCTCGCACGCCGGGTACATCAAGCGCACGAGCCCCAGGGACTACCGGGCGCAGAAGCGCGGCGGCAAGGGGCGCATCGGCATGGACGCGCGCGAGGAGGACTGGGTGACGCAGCTCTTCGTCGCGTCGACGCACGCGTACGTTTTCTTCTTCAGCGACAAGGGCAAGGTCTACGTCAAGAAGGTCTACGAGATCCCGCAGGCCGCGCGCACCAGCAAGGGCCGCGCGATCGTCAACTTCATCGGCATGGAGCCGGGCGAGAAGGTCGCGGCGATCGCCCTGGTGCCGAAGATCGAGGCGGGCAAGTTCGTCGTCACGATCACCCGGAAGGGTCAGATCAAGAAGACGGAGCTCGTCGAGTACGAAAACTTCCGCGAGAAGGGCATCATCGGAGTCAGGGTCGACGAGGGCGACCAGCTCCTGTATGCCGCGCTGACCGACGGATCGCGCGACATCCTCATCGCCACCAAGCTCGGGCAGAGCATCCGCTTCCCCGAGGATCAGGTGCGCTCGATGGGCCGCGCGGCGTACGGCGTCAAGGGCATCGACCTCGGCGAGGGCGACGAGGTGGTCGGCCTCGAGGTGAGCGATCCGGAGCGGCCGTTCGTGCTCGCCGTCTGCGAGAACGGCTATGGCAAGCGCACGGAGATCGAGGAGTTTCGCAAGCAGAACCGCGGCGGCAAGGGGATCATCCTCATCGACGCGAGCGAGCGCAACGGGCCGGTCGTCGGTGTGAAGCTCGTGAAGGAGAGCGACGAGCTGATGCTCATCACCGACCGCGGGCAGACGCTGCGCACGCGCGTCGACGAGATCCGCGAGACCGGGCGCAACGCGCAGGGCGTCCGCATCATGACGACGGCCGAGGAGGAGCGCATCGTCGCGCTCGAGCGCCTCGCGGAGAGCGGCCTCGACGCGGGCGGAGAGAGCGTGATGCCGCCGAGCGGCAGCGACGGCGGCCCGAGCACGCCGCCGCCGGCCGGAGATCTGAATTGAGCGAGGCGCTTTCCGCCAGGGAGCGGCGGGAGCGGCTGAAGGCCGCGCCGGGGCTTGCGGCAAAGACGCTCGAGCGGCTGCACCGGCAGCACCCGACCGCGAAGTGCGAACTCGACTTCGGAAGCCCCTTCCAGCTCATCGTCTCGGTGGTCCTGAGCGCGCAGACGACCGACGCGAACGTCAACAAGGCCACGCCCAAGCTCTTCGCGCGCTTCCCCGACGCGCGCGCCCTCGCCGCGGTCGAGCCCTCCGACGTGGAGCCGTACGTCGCGTCGCTGGGCTTCTTCCGGGCGAAGTCGAGGTCCATCGTCGGCCTGGCCCGCTCGCTGGTCGAGAAGCACGGCGGCGACGTTCCCCGGACGCTCCCCGAGCTCGTCGCCCTTCCTGGCGTGGGACGCAAGACGGCGAACGTGGTGGCGGGGGTCCTGTGGAACACGCCCGAGGGCGTCGTCGTCGACACGCACGTGCAGCGCCTGGCGCAGCGCCTCGGCTGGAGCCGGCACACCCAGCCCGAGCCGATCGAGCAGGACCTGTGCGCCATCCTGCCGCGCGCGAAGTGGGACATGGCGGGCCACGTGCTCATCTTTCACGGCCGGCGATGCTGCGCGGCCCGCAAGCCCGAGTGCGGGGCGTGCCGTGTGAGCGACGTGTGTCCGAGCGCCTTCGACGCCGAGCACGTCGGGCGCAAGCCGAGCAAGAGCCGCGGACCTACGGCACCGACACGTCGAGCGTCTGACTGACCTCGGTCCCCGTCTGCTGCGTGATCTCGAGCACGTCGCCCGTGTGCGCGTAGGCCTGCGCCCGCCACGAGCCACACCCGTCGGCGCGCGTGCCCGACACGGCGTTGGCGTTCGACACGCTGGGGTTGGTGTTGATGATGACGATGACCGAGTCCGCGGCGGCTCCGCCGCACGGATCGGACAGCAGGACGTGGTCGGCGTCGGCGCCCCGGCCAAGGGTCGGCGTCTCGGGCGGCGGAAGCGGCAGCGTCGGGCTGGCGCACGCCAGCCCCAGGAGAAGCAGCGGCAGGACCGCCAGCGCGCGCCGGACCATCGTGCCTTGCGTTTAGCATGTTCCGCGCCCTGCCCCGCGTCAATGATTCCAGCGTCTTGGGCATGGTCGGGCAGCAACTTGGTTGCCCGGCGCAACCGCAGATGTCGGCCCGAAGAGTTGGACCAGGCGCGGGGTTGCTGATAGTCGCCCGGGGAGCGGAGCGGGCACGAACTCGGATGCAATCGGCGGAGCGTTGGAAAGGCGTGGACCGCTCGCGATGGACGGCGTCGTCGTGGCTTCGCCGGGGACTCCGCTCGCGCGTCCGTCCCGTCTCCTTCGTCCTCGTGACGGCCGCGCTCCTCGCGAGCCGCCGGGGCGCCGAGGTCGACGCGGCCGCACGAAGCTCCGAGGCGGCCGTGGCGCAGGTGCTCTCGGCCCGCGGGCTCGCGTGCGAGCCAGACGACGTGGCCTGGGTCGAGGGCGCCCGGGGCATCCGCGGAGCGGTCCTCGGGGGCGCGAGAGCCCTGGTGCGCGCGCATGCCGCGGGCGAGCCGAGCGATCTCTTTCTGGTCGAGGCGCGCCTGTCGCCCGAGGGCGTCGTCCTCGACGTCGGCGGCGTGCACGACGTCACCGACACGAGCGGCGTCGACGAGTCGGGCCCCGTCGTCCGGGGCCACAGGGCCGCGTACACGACGTCGGCCGACGGCCTCACGACCGGCGTCCACGTGCTCGCTCTCGGCGACGCGTCGCCTGAGGCGACGCGGGATTTTACGCGCCTGCAGCGCGCCCAGGCGGCGCTGACGAACCTCCAGCAGACCGGCCTCGCGGCGGGCATCACGCACGACACGTACGCGCTCGATCCGGTGGCCCGGCGCGTCACGATGGCGTGGCTCGAGGACGGGACGATCGGCGTCCGCGCGGACGACCGCGCGATCGTCCTCGACCCCCGCGCCAAGCGCGCCCTCGCCGGCGAGGCGTACGTTCGCGTCGTCCCCGACGAGCGGGCCCGCCCGGGAAACCTCGTCACGTGGGCGGTCGACCGCGCGCGCGCCATGCCCTGGTTCGGCGACGAGCGCATGCAGTGGCTCAAGGCGGTGGCGTTCACGGCGCTCGACGCGTACCGCGCGCGCTTCGCAGGCGGCACGACAGCCCAGGATGTCCAGGACGAGCTGGGCCTGCCTTCGACCCCGCCCTCGGCACCGTCGTTCGCCGATCCCGAGGTCGGCTGGCCGCCGACTCCCATGAAGATCCCCGTGACGCCGCCGCTTCCCGGGGAGGGACAGTGGATCACGCTCGACTCGGATCGCTTCATCACGAGGAGCGCCTCGGGAACGGCGCCCGCCTTCGTCACATCGTTCGTCCGCCCGAACGTCCACCGGCAGGACGTCCGCGTCTACGTCACGCTCTGGGACCCGCGACAGGTCCAGCTGCACACGGAGGCCGGCACCGTGGAGCCGGTGGCCGCCAACGGAGAGCACGGCCCGGGGCTCATCCCGCGCACGCCCGAGGTGATGGGGCACGTGGTCGCCGCATTCAACGGCGGGTTCCAGGCGCAACACGGCGAATACGGGATGTCCGCCAACGGCGTCGAGTACCTCCCGCCCAAGCCCTACGCCGCGACCGTCGTCGAACTGCGCGACGGGTCCAACGCGTTCGGCGCCTGGCCCGACTCCCCCACGGTCCCGGACGACGTCGTGGCGTTCCGGCAGAACCTGACGGCGCTCGTCCAGAACGACCGCTTCAACCCGTGGGGTCGCAACTGGTGGGGCGGCACCCCGCCCGGGTGGCCGGACCAGATCCACAGCGCGCGCAGCGCCCTCTGCCTCACCAAGGACGGCTTCGCCGGCTACTTCTACAGCGCGAGCATCTCCGCGGAGGACCTCGCGGCGGGCATGCTCGACGCGCGCTGCGCCTTCGGGATCCACCTCGACATGAACCCCGGCCACGCCGGCTTCGAGTTCTACGACATGGTGCCCCCCGAGGGCCAGCTCGCGCCGCTCGAGCGGCCGCTCCAGAGCGACTGGGAGGCGGAAGGCAAGGTCACCGGCATGGCGGGGTGGGTGTTCCGGTCGCGCCGCATGATCCGCGGCATGGGGCACATGCTCTTCACCC
>JAJYCT010000223.1 GCA_021778125.1 Myxococcales bacterium | reverse complement strand
GGGCGACCACCGCCAGCGCGCCGAGCACGATCGCGACGCCGCGCGCCACCTGCAGCGTCCGGCCGAAGGCGAGCATCGCGGTGCCCGTGATCCAGAACGGCAGCGGCAGCCAGCTGGTGCCGCTCGGGTCGAGGCGCGGCGCGCGCGCGAACTGCTGCGCGATCACCGTGCGCGCGTAGTCGTCGTCGGACACGTGGGTGAACCCCACGCGCAGGATCCAGGCTCCGACCGCGAGCTTCAGGACCACCAGCGCGAGCGCGTCGACCACGCGCTCGCGCCGGGGAGGCGTCACGGGGCTCCGCCGGCGCCCGTCGACGAGTCGGCTGGCGCGGCGGGTACGGCCGGCGCGGCCGGCTTCGTCGCCTTGACCTTCGTCCCTTCGTGGCCCTTGCCCTTGCGCTGCTCCTCGAGGATGCGAGCCTTGAGGTCCCGGTCGCCCGACGACGAGACGTACGCCAGCGACACGCTCGTCAGCATGAAGATGGCCGCGGCCACCGACGTGGCGCGCGTGAGCAGGTTGCCCGCCCCGCGCCCGCCGAAGACCTGCTGCGCGCCACCGCCGAACGCCGCGCCCATGCCCCCGCCCTTGCCCTGCTGCAGCAGCACGACGAGCATCAGGAACAGACAGACCGAGATATGGATGATGTCGAGCAGCGTGGTCAGCATGTGTCTCTGGGAGGCTGTGCTCCAGTAGCACAGCCTCACGTCGCGTGTGTCACTGTCACTAGCTGGTTGAGAGTGCCTCGGCGGCGCGTGCGATGCCGCCGAAGGAGGCCGCATCGAGGCTCGCGCCACCGACGAGGGCTCCGTCCACGTCGGGGGACGCGAGCAGGTCGCGTGCGTTGTCGAGTTTGACCGACCCTCCATAGAGGATGCGCGTGTCGGACGCCAGCTCCATGGACGCGGCCTGCAGCCAGGCGCGGATGGCCGCGTGGACCTCCTGGGCCTCGGCCGGGCCGGCGTTCTTGCCCGTTCCGATGGCCCAGACCGGCTCGTAGGCGATGGCCGCGGGCCGGGAGCTCGCCGCCAGCGCAGGGAGAAAGGCCCGGACCTGTCGCTCGACGACCGCGAGGGTGCGCCCGGCCTCGCGCTCCGCGAGCGTCTCGCCGACGCAGGCGATGGGCCGCAGGCCCGCGGCCAGGGCGGCCGCGATCTTCTCGGCCACGAACGCGTCCGACTCTCCGAAGTGCTGGCGCCGCTCGCTGTGGCCCAGGATGACCCAGGTGCACCCGGCATCCAGGAGCATCCGCGGGCTCACCTCGCCCGTGAACGCCCCCGAGTCCTTCGGGTGCATGTTCTGCCCGGCGACCTCGACGCGGCTGCCGTCGCACTCGTGCGCGCACGCGGCGAGCGCCGTGAACGGCGGCGCGATGACGAGGTCCACGTGAAGCAGCGAGGGGGCGAGCCGGACCACCTCGGTGGCGAGCTCCACCCCCGTGCTGCCGCCGTGGTGCATCTTCCAGTTGCCCGCGACGAGCGGGCGGCGCCGCGGCGTCACGTCGCCACCGTGCGCAGGATCTCGATGCCCGGCAGCTTCTTGCCCTCGACCAGCTCGAGCGAGGCCCCGCCGCCGGTCGAGATGTGGCTCATCTTGCTCGCCACGTCTCCGCCGGCCGCGTGGACGGCGGCGGCGCTGTCCCCGCCGCCGACGACGGTGAAGGCCCGCGAGTCGGCCATCGCGCGGGCGACGGCGAACGTGCCGGCCGAGAAGGCCGGCTTCTCGAACAGGCCCATCGGCCCGTTCCAGAACACCGTCTTCGCGTCGGCGAAGCGCCTGGTGAAGTCGGCCACGCTGCGCGGCCCGATGTCGAGCGCCATCTTGCCCGGGGGCACGTCGTCGACGCTCACGGGCTGACCCTCGGTCGCCGCGGTGCTCGCGGCGACCACGACGTCGACGGGGAGCGCCACGTCGACCTTCTTGGCCTGGGCCTTCTCGAGGATCGTGCGCGCGAGGGCGAGCTTGTCGGTCTCGACGAGCGAGGCCTGCATGTTCTTGCCGCGCGCGGCGAGGAACGTGTTGGCCATCGCGCCGCCGATGACGAGCGAGCTGACGCGCTCGAGCAGCGACTCGACCACGGCGATCTTGTCGCTGACCTTCGCGCCACCCAGCACGGCGACGTACGGCCGCTCGGGCGCGCCGACGATCTTGCCGAGCGCGTCGATCTCCTTCTCGAGCAGGAACCCGCACCCGCGCTCGCGGAAGAGCATCGCGAGCCCGTGTACGCTCGCGTGCGCGCGGTGCACGCAGCCGAACGCGTCGTCGACGTACACGTCCGCGAGCTTCGCGAGCGCCTTGCAGAACGCCTCGTCGTCCTTCTCCTCCTCGGCGTGGAAGCGGAGGTTCTCGAGCAGGCACACCTGGCCGCCGCGCAGGTCGAAGACGACCTTCTCGGCGGCGTCGCCGACGCAGTCCTCGGGGAGCGTCACGTCCTGACCCAGCAGCTCGGCGAGGCGCAGCGCCGCGGGCTCGAGGGAGTACTTCGCCTCCGGGCCCTTCTTCGGGCGGCCGAGGTGGCTCGCGCACACCACGCGCGCGCCGCGCTCGAGCGCGTGCTTGATCGTCGGCAGCGCCTCGCGGATGCGCGAGTCGTCGGTGATCCGCGCGCCGTCGAGCGGCACGTTGAAGTCGACGCGCAGGAACAGCCGCTTGTTCTCGATCGGCAGCTCGCGGATCGAGCGGATGCCTGCGAGCGGGTTCATCCCAGCCTCGACGCCACGAGCTGCGTGAGCTCGACCATGCGGTTCGAGAAGCCCCACTCGTTGTCGTACCAGGCGAAGATCTTGCCAAAGCGCTCGCCCATCACCTGCGTCATCGTCGCGTCGAAGATCGACGAGTACGGGTCGCCGATGAAGTCGCCGCTGACGAGCGGGAGCTCGACGTACTCGAGGATGCCCTTCATCGGGCCCTCGGACGCCGCCTTCATCGCCGCGTGGATGGCGTCCTTCGTCATCGGCCTCTCGGTCTCGAACGTGAGGTCGACGAGGCTGACGTCCATCGTCGGCACGCGCACCGCCTGACCGTCGAACTTGCCCTTGAGGGCGGGGACGACCTCGGACAGGGCCTTGGCCGCGCCGGTGCTCGTCGGGATCATGTTCACGGCCGCGGCGCGCGCGCGCCGCAGGTCGCCCTTGCGGTGCGGGATGTCGAGGACGGCCTGGTCGTTGGTGTACGAGTGGATGGTCGTCATCAGGCCGCGCTGGATGCCGAACGTGTCGAGCAGGACCTTGGCGACCGGCGCGAGGCAGTTGGTCGTGCACGAGCCGCACGAGATGATCGTGTGCTTGGCGGCGTCGTACGCCTCGGTGTTGACCCCCAGCACGATCGTCACGTCGTGGTTCTTGGCCGGGGCGCTGATGATGACCTTCCTGGCGCCCGCCGTGAGGTGCGCGGAGGCCTTGTCCTTGTCGGTGAACAGGCCCGTGCACTCGAGCACGATCTCGACGCCGAGGTCCTTCCACGGCAGCTTCGTCGGGTCCTTCTCCGCGAGGATCTTCACCTTCGACGCGCCGAACTCGATGGCGCCCTCGAGGGCCTTCGCGGGGTGCTGCGCGCGGCCGTGGACGCTGTCGAAGTTGTAGAGGTGCGCGAGCGTCTTGGCGTCGGTGAGGTCGTTGATGGCGACGAGCTCGACGTCCTTGATGCCGCGCTCGGACAGGGCGCGGACGATGCAGCGGCCGATGCGGCCGAACCCGTTGATGGCGATCTTCGTGGGGCTCATGGGGTGGCGAAAGGTAGTCGCGGGGCGGGGGACCGGCAAGGTCGCCTCGTCATGCCCGCCGGTGGCCCGCCCCACGAGCCGTCATCCGTCACTTCCGGGGCGCCTCGCAGGGGGGCCGGTCGGGCCGATCGCACGAGGTCGGGGCGTCCCTTCCGGACGGCTCCCCGCGCGCCCTACGGCACGGGCTTGGCCGAGAGCGCGCGGCCGATCGCCGTGCGCGCCGCCTTCACGCGCGGAGCGCGCTCGCCGTCGGGATCGAGGTCCTGGGCGCGGTCGAGATCCTCGAGGCACGCGCTCCACTTCTTCGCGGCGCACTCGGCGAGCGCGCGGGCGCGCAGGTCCTCGGCCGACGGCGCGGGCGGCGCCTGGGTCGTCGGGGCGGGGCCCTCGGGGGCGACGACGGTGGGCACGGGCCTGGGGCCGGGCCTGGCCGTGTCGTCGACGCCGCGCCGCCAGAAGTACGCCCAGGTGACCACGCCCACGGCGAACAGGACGATCAGCGCCCGGTACGCCGCGCCGAGCTGCGCGCGCAGGCGCGAGACCGCCAGCGTGACGGTGTTCGCGCTCGAGCCGTCGCGCGCGCCGATCTCGGCGGCCTTCATGCCCATGTGCATCTCGATCATCCACACGAACGCCCGGCGCAGGCCCGGGCGCGACTCGACGTACCGGCTGGCCCAGCGCAGATCCTCGCGCGCGTCGGCGACCGGGGTCGTGACGGCCATCGCGGGGGAATCCTCGGCGTCGGCGTCGGGGGGCGAGCCGCCCTCGTCGGCCTGCTGGCCCGTGCGCTTTTTGCGCAGCAGCGGCGCGCGCCCCTCCTTGCGCAGGTCGTCGATGCGGTCGCCGCGCAGAGAGATGAAGAGCAGCTTGTCGAGCTCCTCGATCGTCGCCGGCCAGGTGTGCCGCCGGGCCCACGCGTCGCACAGCGTGGTGTGCACGATGTCCTCGATCTTGCGCTCGGGCACCTCGTGCCAGCGACGGTTGCCCATCAGGCGCCGGCGCAGGGCCGGGTCGTTGAAGTGCGCGACCAGCTCGGGCGCCGGCTCGGGGAGCGCGTCGGGGCGGGAGGGGGCGGTCATGGGCTGCGTCCGGGGGCTCATGCCCGCCTGTCGGCCGAGGACGGGATTCCTGTCGGACGAAGTGACGGGGGGCGACGATTTCTACGCCAGGGCGGCGCCAAGGCAAGGCGGGAAGGCGGAGGGGCACGCGATTCCGCGGAGATTGAGACAGGCCCCCGGCCCGTGCGGGCGCCGGGGGCCTTCCCGGGATCCCTCGCGGACGCGGCGTGCTCGCTGCTCCCGCTCGGGGGACGCACCCGCGAAGCTCGCGCTCCTCGGGCTGCTGCTGCCGGGCGACGGCCGCTACTTCGCGGCGGGCGCGGTCGGCGGCGCCGGCGTGAGGGTCGGCGCGGGCGTCTCCGCCATCGCCGCCTCCACCGCCGCCTTCTTGCGCGCCTTGGTCGCCGTGGCCTTCGCGGTCGCCGAGGCCTTCTGCTTCGCGGTCTTGGGCCCGGGGGCCCTGGGAGCCGCGAAGCCGAAGTCCTCGAGCACCTGCACCGCACCGGGCCCGTTCTGCCCGATGAGGAAGGCCTTGAGCGACTTGCGCACCGCCTCGGCGCGCGTGCGCGCGGCCTTGGCCGTCTGGACCTTGGTCTTCAAGGTGGCCCTCTCGGCGTCGGTTTCATCCATCGCGTCGATGTCCGCCTGGAAGACGGCCTTGAGCGTCGCGGGCGTGAACTGCTCGCCGTTGAGCGTCAAGGTCGCGGTGCTGGCGAGGTGAGCGTCCACCCCGGTCATCACCTTCCGGTCCCGATCCCTGCGGGTCGGCTTGTTGCCAGTCTTCGTCGTGGTCATGCTGGTTGTCTCCTTTCCCGGGGCCCGGACCGCTCGCAGCGTGCCCGTTGGTGTGGCCTCGTACCCGCCTATCGGGACAGAACGAGAATCCTGTCCGGGAGCGCGTCGATAGGTAGGACGAGGTGGGCGTCGCACGACGCCGCCGCCGCCGATGGTGCTGCGGGCGTCGCGCCCGAGGGCGAGGGCGCCGACGACGAGGGTGGAGGCGTCTCGGACGGTGATGACGGCGTCTCGGGCGATGACAGCGACGCTTCGGACGATGACAGCGACGTCTCGGACCGTGATCAGGGCGCTTCAGTCGATGACGAGGACATCTCGCACGAGAGTGGAGAGCCCCGACACGAGGAGAAGGGCGCTCGAGCTCATCTCGAGCCAGCGAACCATGACGCGAGAGCCCCTCACGACGATCTCTCGAGGCTCGAGCACGAACTCCGCGAGCTTCACGACGATCTCGACGGTCTTCGCGACGATCTCGACGAGCCCCACCATCGTCGGAGACGACGTCATCATCGTCTCCCGCGACCTCGCCATCGTCCGTCGCGGCCGTACGCTCGTGCACGTCGCGGCGCGCTGGGTCCGCGCCGCCGGTCGCTTCTGCTCGGGGAGCATCCGCGCGAAGACGTTCGTGTCGCGCACACGCGCGCGATTGCGTTCCTCGGGCTCGTCATCTACGTGCCCGATGGCGGCTCGCGCGTTTAGCTGCCGCTCGTGGCGGGCTTCGGCGGGCCGCCGAAGATGCTCGCGACGCGGCGCTTCTCCTTGGCCTGCTTGTCCTTGTCGGCGTACGTCGGGATGACGACCTTGTCGCGCTTGGGCAGCTCGCGCCCCTCGAGGACCGCGGCGATCTCCTCGGAGTCGAGCGTCTCGCGCTCGATGAGCGAGTCGGCCAGGCTCTCGAGCTTCGCCTTGTCGCGCGTGAGCAGATCCTTCACGCGCACGTACTGCCGCTGGACGATCGCCCGGACCTCCTGGTCGATCTCCTGCGCGGTCTGCTCGGAGTAGTCCTGCGTGCGCTGGCCGTAGTCGCGGCCGAGGAAGATCGACTCCTCCTTCTTGCCGTACGCCAGGGGCCCGAGCTTCTCGCTCATGCCCCACTCGCACACCATCTTGTGCGCGAGCTCGGTGGCCTTCTCGATGTCGTTGCCGGCGCCGGTGGTCATGCGGCCGAAGACGATCTCCTCGGCGATGCGGCCGCCGAGCGCGACGGCGATGCTGCTCTCGGCCTGGTCCTTGGCCAGGTTGTGCCGGTCGTCCTTGGGCAGGTACCAGGTCACGCCGAGCGTGGGACCGCGCGGGATGATCGAGACCTTGTGGACCGGATCGTGGTGCTGGATCAGCACCGAGATGAGCGTGTGGCCGGCCTCGTGGACCGCCGTCGTGCGCTTCTCCTCGTCGGAGATGACCATCGAGCGCCGCTCGGTCCCCATGTAGACCTTGTCCTTGGCGAGCTCGAAATCGCTCATGTTCAGCGCGTCCTTGTCCTGACGCGCGGCGAGCAGGGCGGCCTCGTTGACCAGGTTCTCCAGGTCGGCGCCCGAGAAGCCGGGCGTGCCGCGGGCGAGCACCTCGAGGTCGACGTCGGGCGACAGCGGCGTGCGCTTGGCGTGGACGCGGAGGATCTCCTCGCGGCCGCGCACGTCGGGGCGGGGGACGGTGATGCGCCGGTCGAAGCGGCCGGGCCGCAGGATCGCCGGATCGAGGACGTCGGGGCGGTTGGTGGCGGCGATGATGATGACGCCCTCGTTCGACTCGAAGCCGTCCATCTCGACGAGCAGCTGGTTGAGCGTCTGCTCGCGCTCGTCGTGCCCGCCGCCCAGGCCCGCCCCCCGGTGGCGACCGACGGCGTCGATCTCGTCGATGAAGATGATGCAGGGCGCGTGCTTCTTGCCCTGCTCGAACAGGTCGCGCACGCGGCTCGCGCCGACGCCGACGAACATCTCGACGAAGTCCGAGCCCGAGATGCTGAAGAAGGGCACCCCGGCCTCGCCGGCGATGGCGCGCGCGAGGAGCGTCTTGCCGGTGCCCGGCGGGCCGATGAGCAGCACGCCCTTGGGGATGCGACCGCCGAGGCGCTGGAACTTCTTCGGGTCCTTGAGGAACGCGATGATCTCCTCGACCTCGTCCTTGGCCTCGTCGATGCCCGCGACGTCCGCGAACGTCACCTTGTTCTGCGAGTCCGAGAGCATGCGGGCCTTGGCCTTGCCGAAGCTCATGGCCTTGCCGCCGCCGGCCTGCAGCTGCCGCATGAAGAGGAAGAACATGATGCCGATGAAGAGCATCGGCAGCAGCGTCACGAGCGTCGACGACCAGAACGGCGTCGCGTCTTCCTTCTCGAAGTAGACCTGCAGCTTGTCGTTCGGCGTGTGGCCGGTCGCCGGGTCCTTCTTCTGGAGGTCGTCGACGAGCGCCTGATCGGCGAGCGGGCCGAGCGTCTCCTTGGTGACGCTCTTGCCGTCCTGCACCTGCGTGAAGGTGTACTCGTGCTCCTTCACGTGGACGTCGGTGACCAGACCCGAGTGCACGAGGGCGACGAACTGGCTGAAGCTGACCTGCTGCTTCCTCTCGCCCGGCTGCAACACCTGCCAGATCGCGAGGAACATCACGATCAGCAGGACCCAGAGCAAGAGCGTCTTGTGCGATTGCTTCACGTCGACCTCGGTTCCTTGGGGGCGCCCGGCCCACGGGGCTCGGGCAACTCCATCAACTTACTACGTACGATGCGTACCATCGAGGTTGGGTCGCGACCAGCAGAGAGCGGCGCTTGCATGTGGCCGTCGCCGTGGCCACCGATCCGAGCCGAAGCGTCGCCCGCGAGCGCGCAGAGGTGCTCGACGATCTTCGGGCTCAAGCGTTCGAGCAGGGGGAGCACCTCGCCCCGCACCCGGGTGCGGAGAAAACGTGGGTCCCGGTTGGACGGGTCGGTCGCGAAGGGGATTCGATGGCGCATCACGTGGGCGTCGATGTCGGCCCGCCGGGCCCGCACGAGCGGACGGATGCGGTCGCCATCGCGGGCGGGCAGCACGGCCAGCCCGCGCACTCCGGTGCCCCGCAGGAGGCGGATGATCAGGGTCTCGGCCCGGTCGTCGGCGTGGTGCCCGGTGGCGATCCGATCGGCCCCGAGGCGCGATGCCGCAGCGCGCAACGCGCCCCAGCGTGCGGCCCGGGCGCGTGCCTGGAGGTTGCCGCCGGGCGCGACGTGGACCGCGCTCCGATCGAACGGGACGTCGAGGGCGCCGGCGAAGGAGGCGGCGAGGTCGAGCTCCCCGCCCGCCTCCGGGCGCAGGCCGTGGTCGACGCCGTGAGCGAACAGACCGAAGGCGCCGCGCCGCCGGAGCAGAGACAGCACGTGCAGCAGCGCCATCGAGTCCGGGCCTCCGCTCACGGCCACGAGGATGCGCGAGCCAGCGGGGGCGAGGGCGTGCTCGCGGAGCGCGGCGCGCGCGAGCGTGATGAGGGTCGGCGGGTGGGACCGAGGCATCGCGTCAGGCCATCTCGTACGCCTTGCACAGCTCGAGCGCCGGGGCCTCGAGGGCCTCGCGGCGCGGGGCGGGGGGGTAGGCGAGCGAGCAGCGCTGCCCGGCCGCGGCGAAGTGGGCGCAGTCGTCGCACGCAAAGCGGAACGCGAACCGCGCCGCCTCGTCGCGCAGGAGGACGTCGACCCGCGTCTTCACGCCCGGCCTCCGGGGGCGCGCTCGAGGGCGACGACGGTCTCGACGTGGCTCGTCTGCGGGAACATCTCGAAGACGTCGATCGCGCGCGGCGCGTACGCGCCGGCCAGGAGCGAGAGGTCGCGGCCCAGCGTCGGCGGATCGCACGAGACGTACACGACGTGGGGCACGCGGCTCGTCGCGAGCCGCTC
>JAJYCT010000222.1 GCA_021778125.1 Myxococcales bacterium | reverse complement strand
ACCGGCTCGCCGGCCGGCCCCACGACGGGGAGGCGCTTCTTGATGAAGCGCTCGATGTCGCGCAGGAGCGCGCCCTCGTCGATCGGATCGCAGAGCGACACCGCGCGCCCGCTGGCGCCCGCGCGGCCTGTGCGACCGATGCGATGGACGTAGCTCTCCGCGACGTTCGGCAGCTCGAAGTTGAAGACGTGCGACACGCCGTCGACGTCGATGCCGCGGGCGGCCACGTCGGTGGCGACCAGGACGCGGGTCATGCCGCGGCGGAAGCTCTCGAGCGCCCGCTCGCGCGCGCCCTGCGACTTGTTGCCGTGGATGGCTGCCGAGTCGATGCCCGATCGCTCGAGCTGCTCCGACAGGCGGTTGGCGCCGTGCTTGGTGCGCGTGAAGACGATCGCCCGCTCGACGGCCGGGGCGCGCAGCAGGCGCTCGAGCACGCCGCGCTTCTCGGCGCGCGCCACGAACATGACGGCCTGGTCGACCGTCTCGGCCGTGGTCGCCGCCGGGGTGACCGACACGCGCGCGGGGTCGACGAGCATGCTGTTTGCGAGCGACAGGATCGCGTCGGGCACCGTCGCCGAGAACAGGAGCGTCTGACGGCGGGGCGGGAGCGCGGCGCAGATGCGGCGCACGTCCTGCACGAAGCCCATGTCGAGCATCCGGTCCGCCTCGTCGAGGACGAGGTGCGTCACGCCGCCCAGGCGGACGAAGCCCTGCTGCATCAGGTCGAGCAGACGACCCGGCGTCGCGATGAGGATCTCGGGGGAGCGGGCGAGGGCCTGCTCCTGCCCGCGCTGGCCAACGCCGCCATAGACAACCGCGTAGCCGACGCCGAAGTGCCGGCCGTACACCGACACGCGCTCGGCGATCTGCGCGGCGAGCTCGCGGGTGGGCGTAACCACCAGCGCGCGCACGGCGCCGGTCCGCGGCGACGCGGCGAGCACCTCGAGGAGGGGGAGGACGAAGGCGGCGGTCTTGCCCGTGCCCGTCGGGGCGCACGCGAGCACGTCGCGGCGAGCGAGGGCGTGCGGAATGACCTGGGCCTGCACCGGGGTAGGCTCGGTGTAGCCCTCGTCGACCACGGCCTTCACCAGCTCGGGCGACAGGCCCAGGGCACGGAACGGAGACGCCGCGACCTCGGGAGCGTCGAGCTCGGCGCGTGTCGCCTTTGGGGCGGCGACCGGGATGGGGGGACGGACCTCGTGCGGCGTACCGCCGGTCCTCGAAAGGGTGGAATCGGCGGACTGCGGGCGCCGGCGGCGCCGGGAACGGAACGGATTCACTCGAACGACAAGTCTCTCTCGCGGCGGAGCCCATGGTAGGCCCCAGGGTCGAAGGCCGTTCCGCGCTTGCCGCGCGAGGGGAACGGCGACGATGTCTCGTCGTCACGCATCCTCCGCGCGGCACCGTTGCCGCATGCGCTTCGGCGCTCGTCGCCGGAAGGGGCGCAGCGAGTGCGCCGGGACACGTGATGCCGGGGGTAATAGCGCCGATCGCTCCGGAGCGCAAGGAAGGCTGGGCGCTCAGCCGCTCTTGCCGTAGACCGTGCGCCCGGCCACCTCGCTGACGAGCGGGTAGTCGTACTCCTCGCCCGTCAGCGTCTTGATGGCCGCGAGCACGTGCCACGCGAGAAACACCGGGATCGCCAGGCCGCACGTGGCGAGGCTCACGAGCGTGCCCAGGAGCGACCAGAGCAGCGACTGCAGCGCGTGGTAGCGCGCCCAGCGCGCGGAGCGCGGCAGTACGAGGTACACGAGCAGCGGAGCGAGAAACCACCCGACGAGCGTACCCGCGTGCGCGAGGGTCGCGGCGACGCGCTCGCTCGATTCGTGATGCAGGACCAGGCCGGTGCGAGGGCTCATGCCCCTTGTTCGTCGCCGCGCGCCGGTTATTTCACGACGGCGCGGGCGGCGCTAGCGCGTCAGGAGCACCAGCTTGCCGGTCGTCGTCCCCGACTCGAGCGCCTGGTGGGCACGCGCGACCTCGTCGAGCGGGTACTCGGTGACGTGCGGCGCGACCACCTTGCCCTGCTCGACCCACGCCAGGAGCTGCTCGAGCGCGGGCAGGAACGCGGCCTTGCGCTCGAAGAGGTACGAGAGGTTGAACCCCATGACCGAGCGGTTGTCGTTGGTCAGGCGCAGAGGGTCGAAGCGCGGCGTCCGCAGCCAGGTGGCCGCCAGCCTGGCCCAGCTCGGGCGGTCCTTGCCGCGCGAGAGCATCGTGGCGAAGCCGTAGACGACGAGGCGTCCGGGGGCGGCGAGGTGGTCGTAGCTGTCGGCCAGGGTCTCGACGCCGTTCGCGTCGAAGATGGCGTCGTACCCGTCGGGGGCGTGACGTCGCGCCAGGCGCCAGAGATCGCCGCCGCTCTTGTCGATGACCGCTGCGGCGCCCAGCGCGCGCGCCGCCTCGACCTTCGCGGCGCTGCCCACGACACCGACCGCCGTGCACCCTGCGACGCGGGCGAGTTGCAGCAGCGCGCCGCCCACCCCGCCCGCCGCCGAGTGCACCAGCACGCGCATCCCGGGCCTGGCCGCCGCCAGCTCGAAGAGCGCGTACCACGCCGTGAGGAAGACGGCGGGGAAGGCTGCCGCCTCGCTCGCGGTCATGGCGCGCGGAAGCGGTACGATCTGATCGGATGGGACGACGACGTGGGTGGCGTACCCCCCGAAGCGCGTCACGCCGAGCACGCGGGTGCCCGGGCTGACGGCCGTGACGCCGGGGCCGACGGCGGCGACCGTGCCGGCCACCTCGAAGCCCGGCGTGATCGGCCACCCGACGTACTTCTTCGCGGACGCGTAGAGCCCCATGCGCACGATGACGTCGGCATAGTTCACCCCGGCCGCGTCGGTGCGCACGAGCACCTGGCCGTCGCCCGGAGCCGGGTCCGGCGCTTGCTCCAGCTCGAGCGCATTCCATCCCCCCGGGCGGCGAACGACGACGCGTCTCATCGCGTCTCAGCCTACCGCGAGGCGCAGCCGGGCACCGCGCGAGCTCTGGCCCCCTCCCCGCGATCACGAGCCCCGCCGTCTGGCGTCTTGCATGCCCGCGGTCTTGGAGGTTTGCTGGGGAGGTCGTGCTTCCCGTTCGCATCACCGTCGCGGTCGGCGCCCGCTCCGTACCCGTCGACGACGTCAAGGACGCCCGCGTCGCGTCCGCGTTCCGCGCTGCCGGCCAGGACGTCGGGCGCAAGCTCGCCACCATCACCTGCCCCGTGCACGCGAAGACGGCGGGGAACGTACGAATCCACTTCGACGCCCGCGGCAACGCCAACCTGCAGTACGACTCGTGCTGCGCGGAGCTCGGCGTCGCCGTCGGCAGGGCCCTCGGGTGATAAATCACAGCCGCGCTCGGTCGGGGCGACCTTCTCATGGTAGGGTCGGCTGATGGGGGAGGACGTTCTCGGGGGCGGCGTGTGCCTGAACGACCGCTACGAGCTCGAGGATCTGCTCGGCCGTGGCGGCATGGGTGAGGTCTGCCGCGCCCGTCACCTGGCGCTCAACTCGCCCGCCGCCATCAAGTTCCTCCACGCCGGCTCCGTGCAGGACGACGTCGCGCGCGCGCGGTTCCTGACCGAGGCGCAGGTGACCGCGCAGCTCAAGACGCGCCACGCCGTGCAGGTCTTCGACTTCGGCGTCACGGCGGGAGGCCGGCCGTACCTGGTCATGGAGCTGCTCGACGGCGAGACCATCGGCCACCGCATCGAGCGCCTCGGGCAGCTGTCGACCACCGACACCGTGCGGTTCCTGCAGCAGGCCGCGCGGGCGCTCGACCAGGCCCACGCCCTGGGCATCGTGCACCGCGACTTCAAGCCCGACAACCTCGTCGTCGTGCGCGACGAGGTTGGGCGCGAGTTCATCAAGGTACTCGACTTCGGGATCGCGAAGCTCGTCGGCGATCTCGAGGCGTCCTCGGAGCAGGTGCCGCCCCCCTCGTCGCGCGCCCTGGACGACGCGACGCTCGTCGACGAGCAGCCGCCGATGTCGCTCACGGCGAGCAACTCCTTCCTCGGGACCCCCCCGTACATGGCGCCCGAGCAGATCCGGCGCGATCGCACGCTGGGGGCCTCCGCGGACATCTGGGCCTTCGGCGTCGTCGCCTTCGAGTGCCTCACGGGCCAGATGCCGTTCGCGGGCACCACGCTCATCGAGGTCTTCACGCGCATCCAGACGGGCGAGCGCCTGCGGGCGCGCGATCTGCGCCCCGATCTCCCCGCGGAGTTCGAGGAGTGGGTCTCGATGGCGTGCGCCGCCGCGCCGAAGGACCGATTCACGAGCGCGCTGGTCGCGGCGCGCGCCCTCGCCGTGTCGCTCGAGAGCCGGCGCTGGGCGAGCGACCGCCCGTCCGCCGCTCCCCCCTCGGACCCTCCGCCGCCCCTGTTCGCGGGCCCAGGCTCGAGCGAGAGCGTCCCCGTCAGCACGGGCGCGCGGCTGCTGTCGCGCCAGCGCCGCACGCTGGGCGACACGAACGAGCCGGTCTCGCGCCCCATCGTCCCGCCGGGCGTCGCGCCGTCGCCGCCCACGTTCGGGCCCCGCGTGGAGCCGCCCTCCCTGGTCGCGCCGCCCCGGGCGAAGCCGCTGCCCTCGACCGTGGCCACGCTGCCCCTGCGCGAGCGGCGCTCCGCCGGGCCGCTGATTGTGGCGACGGCGTTCGGGGCGCTGGCGGCCCTCGGGCTCGCGGCCTGGTGGAACGCGCACGACGACGCGCGCACGGGCAAGGGCCCTCCCGCGCGGGCGGTCGCGTCGACGCCGCAGGTCGCCGACGCGAGCCCGGACGCCCCGGCCGGGACCGAGGCGCAGCGAGCCCGCGCTCAGTAGCGCTTGAGCACCGTCTCAAGCTCGCGCCGCGCGACCAGCTCGAGCACGTCGAGGCGCCCGTCGCCGGGCCGGAACAGCAGCCGGTAGCGGATCCCGCAGCGCGCCGACCACACCGGCGGCGACGGCGCCAGCAGGCGCTTGCATCCGCGCCAGGCCGCCGGCTCCCCGGCCGCGAGCTGCGCAGAGAGGACGACCGCCTCGCGCGCGACCTTGGGCGGCGCGCTCGCGATCCCCTTGAGCGCCGCGGTCGCGAACACCGGCACGAGGACGTCGCGCTCCTCCTGCTCCGGGACGTCCTCGCCGAGGCCCTCGTCGTCCTCGTCGTCGGCCGCCTCCGGGGGCGGGGCGTCCGCGCGCGGCGCGAGCTCCTCGCTCGCCTCGGCGAGTTGCCGGCGCAGATCGGCGCGCTCGCGGTTGCCCTCGGCGATGAGCGCCTTGAGCTCCTCGAGCTTGGTCCGCATGCGCTTGCGCTGCTCGGCGTCCTCGGACTCGGCCGGAATGATCGCGCCGCGGGCGCTCGCCGCCGTCGCGTCCTTGAACGACTGCTCCTGCGCGCGGAGCTTCCGCTCGAGCGTCTCGATGTGCTCCGACGCGCTTCGGACCTTGTGGCGCAGCGCGTCCGCCTCGGCGGCCAGGCGCTCGCCCTCGCCCTGCGCGCCGCCCTCGGCGTCGGCCAGGCGGCGCGAGACGTCGCGATCGAGCAGCTCGTCGAAGGCGTCCCAGGACGGATCGCGCGGCGGCAGGCCGAGCACGTCGCGTGCGTCTTCGATGTGCCCGAGCATCGCGTTGGAGTCCTTGGGGCGCTCGGCGCTCAGGCTGGCGCGCGCGATGAGGATGCCAAGCGCGGGGTAATGATCGAGCACCGCGTAGGCCAGCTCGACGAACGCGTCGCTCTTCGGCTCCGCGGCGAGCCCCTCGTTCGCCAGCGCCTCCATGCGGCGCAGCGTCTTGGCGGTCGGCCGGCGCAGCTCGAGCGACAGCGCGTCGCCCGGCGGCATCGACTCGGCGTCGTCGAGCGCGCCGCGGATCCGCTCGGCCACGTCGAACGCGCGCGCAGCGAGGGCGCTCGCCAGCAGATCGCACCGGTAGGCGTCGCGCGACTCCTTGAGGTCCTTCTTGTCGACCATCGCCGCGAGAGCGTGCTCGGCGGCGGGCCACCGCGCGAACGCGGCGAGGCGGCGCATCACGAGCACCAGCGCGGGCTCGGCGAGGGCGGCGAAGTCGAGGCGCTCCAGATCGTCGGCGCGCATGACCTGCAGGTCCTCCTGCGAGAGCTTCGCGGCGACGCGCGCCACGTACTCGGCGCGCGACATCCCGGCGATGTCGGACTGCGCCTCCTTGCCCTCGCAGCACTTCTTGTACTTCTTGCCGCTGCCGCACGGACAGGGGTCGTTGCGCCCCACCTTCTCGGCGACGCGCCGCACGGTGAGGCCGCTCACCAGCTTCGGAGCGGTCTCGGGCAGGGCCTCTTCGGGCGGCGCCTCGAGCGCGCGCTGCAGCTCCTTTCCGAGCTTCCTGTACTCGGCGTGCTGCGCGTCGGGCATCCATGGCGAGGCCACGCTCAGCACGTCGGGGTCCTTGAGCGCCGTCGCCGCGAGCGCGACGAGCGCGCCGGGCTCCTCGTCGAGCTGCCGCCGCGCCACGCGGCGAAGGAGCGTGCGCAGGCGCGGCGACGGCCCGGGCCCCCCGGCGGCGGCGCTCGCGAGCTCGAGGTGCGTCGCCAGGAAGAGGGCGAGCGCCTCGCGATCGTCGGGGGCACGCCCCGACTCGACCGCGTCGAGCAGCGCCCCGACCTTGTCGCCCTGCGCGCAGCCGACGAGCGCCGCGAACAGGACGGGCTCGGTGCCGCCCGTCACGAGCGGGCCCACGTGCGCGGCCCTCGGCCTCTGTCCGGCGAGGGCGCCCGCGTAGAGCAGCGCGACGCACGCGTCCTGCCCGTGGCTCTCCACGCACGCCGGCACCAGCGCGGCGACGGGCACGTCCTCGGCGCGAAGGCGCTCGGCGAGCTCTCGCACGGCGCCGCGCGTGAGGGGTACCGCGTCGATGCCGAGCGAGGAGAGCACCGCCGTGGCGTCGATCGACGGCGCGGCGGCCTTCCGCTTCGGGGCGCGCTCCTTGGACATGGGCGAGAGATTGCACACGCGACCCCGGGTCGTCGAGCGGAAGCGGGGGCCGGGTGTCAGCGCCGTCCTTGCGCCGTGAGCAGATCGCTGCGCGTGATGATCCCCACCAGGCGCCGCGGCGCGGTCCGCGTGACCACGGGCAGCCTCCCGACGCCCTCGCCGACCATGTGCTCGACCGCCTCGCGCAGCGAGCTGTCGTCGAAGACGACCGCGACGGGCCGCTTGACCACGTCACGCACGCGACGCTCGCCGAGCTGCATCTCGTCGAGCAGATCGCGGCGCGTCACCACGCCCAGCAGCTCGCCGCCGTCGTCGAGCACGGGGAAACCCTGGTGCGTCGTGCCCGGGGCGCGCGACGCGAGCCACTCGCGCACCGTCGCGAGCGACCGGTCGGCCTCGAGCGTGAGGACCTTGGCCGTGGCGACCGACCCGACCGCCGTCTCCTGCAGCCGGTCCGCGGTGTAGTCGGACACGATGCGCGCACCTCGGCGCGCGAGCCTCTCGGTCATGATCGAGTGGCGCATCATCCGCGCAGACACGAGGAAGGCGGCCGCGCACCCGCCGAGCAGCGGCAGGAGGCCCATCGGCTGGCGCGTCGCCTCGAACGCGAAGACGACCGACGCGAGCAGCGCGCGCGAGGCCCCCGCGAACATCGCCGCCATGCCCACGAGCGCCGCCACGCGGACGTCGACGCCGCCGGCGCCGCCCAATACGGCGAGCGCCCCCAGCACCGAGCCGACGCCGCCCCCGATCGTCAGCAGGGGCGCGAGCGTGCCGCCCGACGTCCCGCTCCCGAGCGCGATCGTCCACGAGACGAGCTTGAACCCGACGAGCACCAGCATGGCGCGCCCCGCGAGCTCGCCCGTGAGCAGGCGGTCGATGTTGTCGTAGCCCACGCCGAGCGAGTGCGGCGCGGCGACGCCGCAGAGGCCCACGGCGACCGCGCCGATCGCAGGCCACCACATCCAGTGCACCGGGAGCTTCTCGAAGCGGCCCTCCACCCAGTAGACGGCGCGCGTCACGGCAACCGACGCCACGCCGACGAGGGCTCCGATGACGACGTAGATGACGAGGGCGCTCCCGGTCGGGGCGTCGAGGACGGGCATCGCGAACGCGGGCTGCGTGCCCGTGAAGGCGTAGCGCGCGCCGCACGCGGTCGCGCTGGCGAGCGCCACGGGAATGAGCGACCGAGCGCGGTACTCGAACAGGAGCAGCTCGACGGCGAGGAGCACCGCCGAGACGGGGCTGCCGAACGTCGCCGACATGCCCGCGGCGGCGCCGGCCGCCAGGAGCGTCTTGCGCTCGTGGGCCGACACGCGCAGCAGCTGCCCGACGAGTGATCCGAGCGCGCCTCCCGTCGCGATGATCGGTCCCTCGGCGCCGAACGGGCCGCCGGTGCCGATGGCGATCGCCGCCGACACGGGCTTGAGGAACGTGATGCGCTTGGGAATGCGGCTCTCGTGGAAGAGCACGCGCTCCATCGCCTCGGGGATGCCGTGGCCGCGGATGGCCGAGGAGCCGAAGCGGGCCATGACGCCGACGATCAGGCCCCCCGCGACGGGCACGGCCACCACGAACCAGCCGAGGTGGTTGCCCGCCGGCGACGTGAACGACGCGTCGAGCCGGCCGTAGAAGGCGAGGTTGGTCACGAGGCCGATGAGCCGTGCCAGCAGCTGTGCCACCGAGGCCGCGGCGAGCGCCACGCCGACGGCCAGGCCGGCGACGACCCACGTGCGGCGCGAGATCGGCTCCTCGCGATGAGGCGTCTTCAGCCCCTCGAGCGTGGGCGCGAGCGACGGGGCCACGGGCAGGACGGAGCGGGCGGTCACCGGTCGCCCTCCGGCTCGAAGAACATCCCGGCCGCCTCGGCGTCCACCCCCAGGCCGCGCACGAGCGCGTCCACCCCCGCGCGCAGCCCGCGCAGTTCGGCGCGCCCCAGGCGCCGGAGAGTCAGGACGAGGTGCGCCTGGGTCGGCTCGGGGCACCGCCGCAGCAGCTGGCGACCCGCGGCGGTCAGGCGCAGCGCCACTCGCCGGCCGTCGGAGGGCGAGGGGCGCCGCTCGACCAGGCCGCGCTCGGCCAGCCGCCTCACGACAACCGAGACGGAACTCTGATCGGTCGACGTCCGCTCGGCCAGCTCGTTGAGCGACGAAACCGGGGCCTCGGCGAGGGCCTGGAGCACGAAGAGCTGCGCGCCGCTGATGCCGGCCGCGGCCTCGGTCTCGCGTGCCGAGAGGCGCAGGCCCCGCACGATGCGGCGCAGGCCGTTCATCACCTGGCGGACGTCGTCCTGCCGGGTCGTAGATGTATTGGCTCCCATACGAATGGGCTGACGTATAGCACGCGCGCCGCTCGCGCCCGGGGCGTGGTAGCCCTCGAGGCCATGCGAAGGAGCGTCGTCATCCTGGGGCTCGCCCTGCTGTGCGCGTGCGATAAGCCGACCGAGGGCGCCGCCCCGGCCGCCTCGAGCGCGCCTCCGCCCGCCGCGGCGAGCGCCGCGCCGCCGGCGAGCGC
>JAJYCT010000221.1 GCA_021778125.1 Myxococcales bacterium | reverse complement strand
CGACGAGGCCGCCCCGCCGCGGCGCATCGTGCGCTGGCGGCCCGCGCGCTGAGCGGATAAGGTCGCGCCGCCGCCCCGATGCGTCCCGCCGCGCTCCTCGTCTGCCTCGCCGCGCTCGGCGCGCTGTCTGCGGGCTGCGAGGCGCCTCCGGCGCGCACCGCGCTCGGCTACACCGAGGACGCCAAACGCGCCTACGACGACGCGATGTCCGAGTTCAACGCGCACAACTGGATCGACGCCCAGGCCAAGATGCGCGAGCTCAAACGCAAGTACAGCTACTCCAAGTACGCGCGCCAGGCCGAGCTGCGCATCGCCGACGCCGACCTGGCGCAGGAGAAGTTCGGCGACGCGATCCGCGAGTACAAGGAGTTCGTGCGCGCGCACCGCGCCGACGCCGAGGACATCGCCTACGCGCGGTCGAAGATCGCCGAGGCGACGTTCGCCGAGCTGCCCGAGTCGTTCCTGATGCCCGCGTCCGAGGAGCGCGACCAGGCGACGGTGGTCGACGCGTACAAGGAGCTGCGCGACTTCCTCGGCGACTACCCGAACGCCAAGGAGACGCCGCACGTGCGCGAGATGTTCGCGCAGGTCACCGCGCGTCTGGTGCGCCACGAGCTGTACGTCGCGCGCTTCTACCTGAAGGTCTCCTACTACGACGCCGCGATCGCTCGCGTGCAGTACGCCCTCAAGACCTACGGGCAGGCGCTGAGCGGCGTGGCGGCGGTGACCGAGGCCGCCGAGCTGCAGGCCGAGGCGCTGCTGCTGCTCGGCACGACCTACCTCATGAAGCACAAGTGGGACGACGCGCGCATCGCGTTCGAGGCCATCCGGACGCGCTACGGCCAGACGCCCTACGCGGTCGATGCGATCAACTACCTGGCGTACCTGAAGACGCTGGGCGTCTGAGCGGCGCGTCCCATGAGCGAGCCCTCCGCCCCCTCGCTGCCGCCCCCTGCCCTGCCCGGGGCGCCGGCGCCGCCCACCGTCCTGGTCGTCGACGACGAGAAGAACATCCGGCGCACCCTGCAGCTGGTGCTCGAGGGCGACGGCTACCGGGTCCTCGGCGCCGAGACCGCCGCGCAGGGGCTGGCCATCCTCGCCAGCCCCGAGACCCCCGTCGACCTCGTCATCCTCGACGTCAAGCTGCCCGACATGAGCGGCCTCGAGGCCCTCAAGAAGCTGCGCGCCGACGAGCCCACTCAGCACCTGCCCGTCGTCATCATCAGCGGGCACGCCACGGTGCACGACGCCGTCGACGCCATCAAGAACGGCGCCAACGACTTCGTCGAGAAGCCGCTCGCCCGCGAGCGCGTGCTGGTCAGCGTGCGCAACGCGCTCGATACGGCCCGGGTGCAGCGCGAGCTCGCGCGCGCCGAGCTCCAGCAGCAGCAGCGCTTCGAGATGATCGGGCGCAGCGGCCCGATGCAGAAGGTCTTCCACGAGATCGACAAGGTCGCCCCCACCAAGGCGTCGGTGCTCATCACGGGCGAGAGCGGCACGGGCAAGGAGCTCATCGCCCGCGCGATCCACCGCCTCTCGCCGCGCCGCGACGGCCCGTTCGTAAAGGTCAACTGCGCGGCCATCCCGCGCGAGCTCATCGAGAGTGAGCTCTTCGGCCACGAGCGCGGCGCCTTCACCGGCGCGCAGGCCAAGCGCCGCGGCTTCTTCGAGCAGGCCCACGGCGGCACGCTCTTCCTCGACGAGATCGGCGACATGGACCTCGTCGCGCAGGCCAAGGTGCTGCGCGCGGTGCAGTCGGGCGAGGTCTCGCGCGTCGGCAGCGAGCACGTCATCCACGTCGACGTCCGCGTCCTCGCCGCGACCAACAAGGACCTGGCCCGGGCGGTCGACACCGGCGCCTTCCGCGAGGACCTGTTCTTCCGCCTCAACGTCTTTCCCATGCGCAGCCCCCCGCTGCGCGAGCGCGTCGAGGACATCGCGCTCCTGTCGCGCGCCTTCATGGAGCAGTTCGCGCGCGAGAACGGCGTCCTGCCCAAGCCCATCGACGCGCCCGTGCTCGAGGCCCTCGAGGGGCGCAAGTGGCCCGGCAACGTCCGCGAGCTCGAGAACGTCATCGAGCGCTCCGCCATCCTGTCGGGCGATCGCGTCACGATCGCCGATCTGCCCGAGGACCCCCACGCCAGCCCCTTCGAGGAGGAGGCAGAGGGCCCCGGCGACGCCCCCGCTGAGCCAGCCGGGGACGAGGCGCACGCCGCGCCCGCGCTCGACTCGCGCCCGCTGACGCTGCGCGAGTTCCGCGAGAAGGCCGAGCGGCAGTACATCGTCGAGACGCTGCGCATGACGGGCTGGAACATCTCGCGCACGGCCATCCTGCTGGGTGTCGAGCGCACCAACCTGCACAAGAAGATCCGCGCCTACGACATCAAGCGCGGCGAGGGCTGAGGGGCCGTCGCCGCGGGATGGCAGGCGCGGCGAGCGCCATGGCAGGACCCACTGCGCGCGCCACGCCCGCACGATTCCCGCCGGCCGGCGGGGGTGTGTCGGCCGCGGACGCGCCCCTTTCGCGTCTCGCGCCCCCCGAATCGTCGTGCCCCGGTGGGCACGCTGGCGTATAGCCGCTCAAGCATGAACAAACGCCTCGCTCTGCTGCTCGCCGTCCCGGTGGGCCTCGCCGCCGCGTGCTCCTCGTCGTCCTCGGGGCTGTCGACGACGTCGGCGTCGAGCACCGCGTCGCCCGCGCTGCTCGGTGAGGACTGCGATCCCATCGATCCGGGCGAGTGCGGCTTCCCCTTCCCGTCCAACGTCTGGCGCGCTGCCGATCCGAGGACCAAGACCGGCTACCACCTGGCGTTCGGGCCCACGACGCTGCCCGAGTACTCGCCCGGCAAGCACATCGATCCGGCGCCCTGGGCGCGCAAGGACGGCTTCTCGCCCGGCGCCGCGATGCTGGTCTACTGGCCCGACGTGTCGCTCCAGGGGCTGCCCGGCCTCGAGAGCATCGACCAGTCGCTGCTGGCGACCTCGCCCACGATCCTCATGGAGTACGACACCGGCGCGCGCGTGGCGCACTGGGACGAGATCGACGAGAACAGCTTCACCAAGGACGGCCAGCGCGCCCTGTTCGTCCGGCCGGCGGCGCGCCTCAAGGACGCCACGCGCTACATCGTCGCGATCCGCCACGTCCAGGACAGCGCGGGCAACCAGATCGCCCCGTCGGACGCGTTCAAGGCGCTGCGCGACGGCTCGCCCAGCGGCGAGGTCTCGGTCGGGCTGCGCCGCGCGCTCTACGGCGACCTCCTCGCCAAGCTCAAGGCGGGCGGCGTCGATCCGAGCGATCTGCAGATCGCGTGGGACTTCACCACCGCCAGCCGCGAGAGCACGACCGACGACATGGTCACGATGCGCGACGCCGCGCTCTCCGCGGTGGGCTCCGCGGGGCCGAAGTACACGATCACCAAGGTCACCGAGAACCCCGACGCGTACATCCGCCGCCGCCTCGAGGGCAAGATGACCGTCCCGCTCTTCCTCACCAACCCGGCGATCTGCTCGCAGGGCACGCCGCCGCCCGGCCCCGGCTGCCCCGGCTCGTCGATCAACCGCGGCGCCGACGGCAAGCCCGCGCAGAACGGCACGGCCGACTTCGATTTCATGGTGCAGATCCCCAACTCGCTCGTGAACCGCGGGCAGGCGGGGCCGATCCTTCAGAACGCCCACGGCCTGCTCGGCGATCTGCACGAGGGCGACGACTCGTACATGGCCGAGATCTGCGATCGCCTCGGGTACGTCGAGATCGCGGTCAACCTCGAGGGCTTCGCCTCCGACGACGACGGCTACGTGACCGAGGTCATCGCGGGCGATCTGGGGCAGTTCGTCCACGTCGTCGACCGCCTGCACCAGGGCTTCATCAACGAGCTGCTGGCGATGCGCATGATGATCGGCGGCATGTCGACCGATCCCGAGACCGTCTTCGGCGGCAAGCCGACCATCGACGCGACGCAGCGCTTCTACCGCGGCGACAGCCAGGGGGGCATCTCGGGCGGCGTGTACATGGCGCTCTCGCAGGACGTGACGCGGGGCCTGCTGGGCGAGCCGGGGGCGCCCTACGAGCTGCTGCTGGGGCGCAGCCGCGACTTCGCGCCGTTCTTCCTCGTGGTCCGCGGCATTTACCCGGACCCCGCGCAGCTCAACCTCGGGCTCGATCTCATCCAGCAGTTCTGGGACAACGCCGAGCCCGACGGCTACCTGCCGTACATCACCGACGACCCGCTGCCGAACACGCCCAGGCACAACGTGCTCATTCACGACGGGCTCAGCGATCAACAGGTGTCGCCGTGGGGCGCGCACTTCGAGGCGCGGTCGATCGGCGCGCACAACCTCGCGGCGACCAACCGCACGCTCTACGGGATCCCCGAAGCCGCGAGCGGCTTCACGGGCAACGGCATGTGCGAGTGGGACTTCGGCCAGCCGCCCTCGCCCGTGACGAACGTGCCCCCGCCGGCTGCGCCGCCCGATCCGCACGACGCCCTGCGCCAGCTCGACGAGGCGCAGGACATGGCCGATCAGTTCTTCCGCTCCGCCGAGCCGACGGTCAACCAGACGTGCGCCGGCGGCGGCCCGTGCAAGGCGCCCGACCACTGGGACACGATCGACCTGCTCACGCCGGCGAGCGCTATCGACGGCGGGACCAACCCCGACGCGGGCGGCGCCGACGGGGGCGCCCCGGCCGACGCCGGCCCGGGCTGAGCGGAGGCGGCCGCGCCTCAGGGCGCCGCGGCGTAGCGCGCCCGGACGCTGGGGACGAGGTACTCGTCGAAGGCGCGCTCCCACTCGTATGACGGCCGCCAGCCCCAGTCGGCGCGGGCGCGCTCGTCGTTCACGTCCTCGGGCCACGAGCCGACGATCCGGGCGCGCACGGGATCGGGCTTGTAGTCGATCTGCGCGTCCGGGAAGGCCCGGCGCACGCGCTCGGCGATCTGCCCCGCCGAGACGCTGAAGGCGCCGATGTTGTAGACGCACGTCGAGAGCCGGTCGCGGTCGGCGCGGGCGAGCTCCATGAGCGCGCGCACGGCGTCGGGCATGGCCATGAACGGGATGGTCGCCTCGGGCTCGACGAAGCAGGTGTAGGGCACGCCCTGCGCGGCGGCGTGGATCATCTCGGGGCCGAAGTCGCTCGTGCCGCCGGTGGGCACGGTCTCGGCGGAGATGAGGCCGGGGAAGCGCAGCGCGCGGAAGTCGAGGCGCGCGGCGGCCGAGAGGGCGCCGAGCTGGCGCGCGTGGAACGTGAAGTACCGGCCGAGGTGCTCGCAGTACAGTTTGTTGCAGCCGTACATGGTGATGGGGACGTTCCACTCCGGCTCGCGCACGCGGCCCGCGCGGCGCTTCTCGGCGGCGTCGGGCACGCCGTAGACGGCGATCGAGCTGGGAAAGAGGAAGCGCACCGGCCGCCCGAGGCGGGACGACTGATTCTGGGCCATGCGCAGGACGTTGAGCGTGCCCTCGACGTTGACCTGGTGGGCGAGCTCCGGATCGCGCTCGCCGCGCGTGGAGAGCAGCGCGGCGAGGTGGAAGACCATGTCGACCTCGTGGTGCGCCGCGAGCTGGTCGAGCAGGTAGCGGTCCATGATGTTGCCGGCGTAGCTCGCCGTCACCAGCGGCCGCGCGGCCTCGGGCAGCGGGGTGAGGTCGAGCGTGACGGCGTCGTAGCCGCCGCTCCGCGCGAGCGTGTGAAGGAGGGAGCGCCCGATCTCGCCGTTGGCGCCCGTGACCAGTACGACCGTCTTGGCCATGCGGGGCGCGACCATAGCAAAACGCGGGTCGTCAGGACCTGCCGAACCCCAGGCGCTTCGCCTCGGCGACGAGGAAGTCGCGGAACAGCCTGACGCGGCGCGGCTCGTGGACGGTGCTCGGCGAGACGACGCCGAGCGCGGGGCCCTCGACGGCCCACTCGCGCAGCACGCGCGTGGGCACGTCGCGCTCGCCGCGCCCGGAGCAGGCCGGCGCGAAGAACGTCGGCAGCATGCCGATCCCCGCGCCGGCGGCCACCAGACGCTGAACGAACAGCAGGTCGTCGCTCTCGATGCCCGACTCCACCCGGACGTGCTCCTCGCCCCCGGGGCCCGCGAGGAGCAGAGGCACGCGCCCGCGCGAGCCGCGGAAGCCGATGATCTCGTGCCCGGCAAGGTCGCCGACCCGGGCGGGCGTGCCCCGGCGGCGCAGGTAGGCGTCGGAGGCGTAGAGGCCCAGACCCGCCGAGCCCAGGCGGCGCACGACGAGCGACGAGTCCTGCAGCGGCGAGGCGCGCACGGCCAGGTCGAAGCTCTCGGCGACCAGATCGACGACGCGGGCGGTGAGCGAGACCTCGAAGCGGATCTTCGGGTAGCGCTCGACGAAGCGCGCGATGACGTCGGCGAGCAGGAACTGGCCGATGTCGGTGGGCGCGGTGACGCGGATGGTGCCGCGGGGCTCCTTGCCGAGGTCCACGACGTCGGCCGACGCCTCGGCGACGCTGGCGACCGCGGCGCGGACGCGCTCGTAGTAGGCCCGCCCGGCGTCGGTCAGCGCGAGGGCGCGCGTCGTGCGGTGCACGAGGCGCACGCCGAGGACGCGCTCGAGGCGCGCGAGCGACCGGCTGACGGTCGACTTCGGGACCCCGAGCGCCCTGGCGGCCGCGGTGAACCCGCCGCCGTCGGCGACCCGCACGAACATGGCGACGTCGTTGAGGTCGACTCCGTCCATGGGCAGCCCGCGAGCGGCGCGCTCAGACGAGGCCGAAGCGCTTGCCGACGCGAGTGAAGGCATCGATGGCGCGGTCGACCATCTCGGCCGTGTGCGCGGCCGAGAGCTGCACGCGGATGCGCGACTGTCCCCTGGGGACGACCGGATAGGAGAAACCGATGACGTAGACGCCCTCGTCGAGCATCGCCGCGGCCACCTGCTGCGCGAGGCGGGCGTCGCCGCCGTCCTTCGCGCGGTCGCCGCCCATCATGATGGGGACGATGGGGTGGACGCCGGGTTTGAGCTGAAAGCCCGCCTTCGTCATCCCGTCTCGGAAGCGCGCGGCGTTTTCCATGACGCGGTCCCGCAGCTCGGTCGTCGACGACAGGAGTTCGAGCACCGCCAGGCTAGCGCCGACGATCGCGGGGGCGACGGTGTTCGAGAAGAGGTACGGGCGCGACCGCTGGCGCAGCAGCTCGATCATCTCGCGCCGGCCCGTCGTGAAGCCGCCGGCGGCGCCGCCCAGGGCCTTGCCCAGCGTTGAGGTGACGACGTCGACGCGCCCCATGACGCCGCAGTGCTCGATCGAGCCGCGCCCGGTCTTGCCGAGAAAGCCGGTGGCGTGGCTGTCGTCGACCATGACGAGCGCGCCGTGGCGCTCGGCCAGGTCGCAGATGGCGCCGAGCGGCGCGATGTCGCCGTCCATCGAGAAGACGCCGTCGGTGGCGATCATCCGAACGCGCTTGTCCTGCGTCTCCTTCAGTGCCTCTTCGAGCGCGGCGAGATCGCCGTGGGGGTAGCGGTGCCGGTCGGCCTTGCAGAGGCGGATGCCATCGATGATCGACGCGTGGTTGAGCGCGTCGCTGATGATGGCGTCCTCCTCGCCGAGCAGCGTCTCGAACAGGCCGCCGTTGGCGTCGAAGCACGACGAGTACAGGATGGCGTCCTCGGTCCCGAGGAACTCGCTGACCTTGTTCTCGAGGCGCTTGTGCGCGTCCTGCGTGCCGCAGATGAAGCGCACGCTCGAGAGGCCGAAGCCGTACTCGTCGAGCGCGCGGTGCGCGGCCTCGAGCACGCGCGGGTGCGAGCTCAGGCCGAGGTAGTTGTTCGCGCAGAAGTTGAGCACCGGCTGCGCGCTCTCGCGTACGCGGATGGTGGCGCCCTGCGGGCCGAGCAGCTGCCTCTCGCGCTTCTCGAGCCCGGCGGCGCGGATCTCGTCCAGGGTGGCGGCGTAGACGTCCTTGGCGCGTCCGTACATAGCGGCGCAGCCTAGCGCCAGACGGGGCGCGGGCCGGTGCTATTTCGGCACCGGCTCGCGGCGCGACGGGCGGGCCTCGCGCGTGAACGCGACGCTCGTGCCCAGGTGCCCCAGGCGCCGGGCCTCCAGGCACGCCGGCGAGCCCGGCTCGACCATGCGGCAGTCGTCGGGGCGGACCTCGTAGAGGCGGCACGGGTGGCGGCCCGGCACCGAGACGTCGAGCGCGCCGCACCGCTCGCCCTCGTTGACGACGAAGCGCCAGCCGGGCGGCGTCGGGTCGAGCACCGTGAGCTGGCGCAGCAGCTCCTCCCCTCCCGGGTGGGCGAGGACGCGTTCCTCGTCGGACACGAGCAGGTGCACCGTGCGCGGGCCGTGGTGGCAGCAGCGCCCGCAGGCGACGCAGTCGGCGCCCTGCGGATCGGGCTCGCCGGGGACGGGAGAGAGGGGCATTGCTCAGGCGGCGCCGAGCGGCCACGGGCGGCGCACGAGCGGGCCGGCCAGGCGCGAGAGTTCCTTGCGGACCGCGGGCGCGGTGAGGCGGTCTCCCGGGTTGCGGCGCAGGGTCGAGAAGAGCAGCTCCGCGAGCGGCTGCAGGCCTGGCACGCCAGCGAGCGTCTTGAGCGGCGGCGGGAAGCCGTCGTGGGCGACGTGCATGGCGACCTGGGCGAGCTCGCTGTCGGCGTCGAAGAGCGTGCGGCCCGTGAGCAGCTCGAACGCGATGCACCCGAAGGCGTAGACGTCGGCCTGGGTGGGGGACGCCGTGTGCCTGCCGTCGAGCGCGCCCCAGACCTCGGGCGCGCCGTAGGCCCCCGTGGCGCAGCCGGGGCGCAGGTGCCGCCCCGCGAGGCCGAAGTCGACGAGGACGCCCTCGTGGCCGCTCCGGAGCACGACGTTCGACGGCTTGAGATCGAGGTGCGCGACGCCGGCGGCGTGCATCGCCTCGAGCCCGCGGAGCACGTCGTCGAGCACCTTGAGCGCGCGCACGGTGTCGAGCTGCCGCGTCTCGAGCAGGCCCTCGAGCGTGACGCCCTCGACGTACTCCATGACGAGGATCGGCTTGGGCTTGCTGCCGGCGTCGAACGTCACGAACCGGGCGAGGTTGGGATGCTGCGGCAGGGCGATGAGCGCGCTCGCCTCGTCGCGGAACATCTTGAGGAACTCTGCCTCGGAAACCGCGCGCGCGGCGTTCGCGGAGTACTCGGGGACCTTGAGGGCCAGCTGCTCGGCCGAGGGATCGCCCCGGTCCTCGACGCGCGTCACGACGAAGACCGAGCCGACCGCGCCCGAGCCGAGGGCCCGCTGCACGTAGAAGCCGCCGATGGTCCGGCCGGCCGGGAGCCACGCCGGAAGCGGCTCGGCGACGCGCAGGCTCGCCGTCGGCGGCGCGCTGCCGTCGACGCGCAGGTCCGGCAGGCGCTGGACCACGGCCCGGACCAGATCGGCCCGGGCCGCACCATCAGCTCAGTGCATTGCGCCGCGGCGATTTCAGTTCGACGCCTGCGGCAGCCTGACGAAGGACGGGAATTTCAGCTTGCCGTTGGCCCTGTCGGCGGGCCACAGCGTCACCTGCTTGCCGTCCTGCCACTGGAA
>JAJYCT010000220.1 GCA_021778125.1 Myxococcales bacterium | reverse complement strand
GCGCAGCGCCTCCCGGCAGCGCTCACAGCCGGGCAGGTGCGCCTCGAAGGCCGCCTTCTCCTCGGGCGAGAGCGCGCCGCCGAGGTAGTCCGCGGCCTCGCGGAGGGGGTGCTCGGGATCGGAGTGCGGAAGGCGTGGCGCGTCAGCCGTCATCGTCTTTCGTCCTTATCCGGCGAGAGCGCCGCGCGCCACTCCTCGGGGATCTCGGCCTTTCGCGCGAGGAGCTTCTCGAGCACCGTCGTCCGCGCGACCGAGAGGAGCTTGCTCCAGTTGCCTCGCGAGAGCCCCGTGGCCTCGCCCAGCGAGGGGCCGCCCCGCTCCGCCCGCAGGTGCGCCTCGAAGACCTTCTGCTGCTGCAGCGGCAGCGCGCTCACGATGGCCGCGATGACGCCGAGGAACTCCGAGCCCTCCACCTCGGCGAGCGCGTCCGGCCGGTCGTCCGCGCGCGACTGCTCCGCCGCGAGCGCCGCCTGCCCCTCCCGCTCGCGCAAGAGATTCCGCTTCTCCTGCCGCGCGACCTGTTTGACCACCCGCGCCGCCAGCTTCTCGATCGGCTCGTCGCGCCGCAAGAGCCCGGTGGCCTGCCACTCGCAGAGCGTGTTGATGCTCTCCGACTCGACCTCGTCGCAGCGGTGGACGAGCGCCTTCCAGCGCGTCAGCTCGCGCCGCGCCGCGCGCATGAAGAGCTCGAAGAACTCCTCGCAGACCTTCCGGTCGCGGCGCGCGAAGCCGTCGTAGAGCCGTGCGAGCTCGTCCGCGTCCAACGGGGACCCTCCCGGGGCGAAGAGACTAGCAGGCGGGCGCGGCGGCGTCATGCGCCGCGCCCGCTCATGATGACCGCGACGTCGTGCTCTCGGACTGGCAGCTCAATTTTCGGGGTCGTAACGGCCGTCGTCGCGAGCGAGGAAGCGAACGAGGGCGGCGTTGAGAAGCAGCCAGGCGTCCTGCGACAGCCTCGCGACGACGATCGCATGCGCTCGTCGCGGGCGCTCGGCACAAGAGCGCCACCACCTATTCACCACGGGCTCGGGGCTCTCCCGCGCGAGCAGGCGCCGGCTCAACATGGCGATCTTCGTCAGGTCCGCGAAGAACCCCACGGTGCCCACCGACGCCCCAGGCCACTTGGGCAAGAAGAACGAGCGCGAGAGGCGGTAACGCCGGAGGTCGTCGAGCTGCCCATTCGGAGTAGATTCAGGAAGCTCGTAGATCGGCGCCGCCAAGAACGAGGGCACCTCGTCGACGGAGCGGTTGTAGTCGCAGCTGTTCCCCAGAACGAACCAGAAGTCGACTTCCTCGACCACCGAGATCTCGCCCTGCTCGTCGATCGCGGGCAAGCCACCCTGGAACTGGACGACGTCACCCTGACAAAGGTCGCCGCTCGCCGGGTCGATCGTCCCGTAGAACCGCGTCGCGTCGGCAGCGCCCGAGGCCAGCGTCGCGATGGCACGCTTGACGTCCTCGAAATCGTAGACGGGTGGCCACCGGCCGTCGGCCACGTGGACCTCCCTGACTACTTGCGCCGGATCACCCGCCGTGGCACGGCCCTGATCAACGTCTTCGAGAACGTGGCGAACCGGGCATCGGCTTCGGGATCGACCGGCAGCGACGCCATCCCCTCGATGAAGCCGAACCCGGAGCCAAGGCCGCCCTCCGAGCTCGGCTCGCTCAGCAGGACCGACGCGGACACGGTTCGAGGGTCGAAGATCTGGACGAGAGCCGGGACATCGACGGCCGTGGTCACGCCCGAGGGACGATAGGCAGGTAGGGCGTTCATGGCGGTCCTCCTCCTTGGAATAGGGCCTTCGTCTTCGCGGTCAGGGCGCTCTCGAACGAGCGGCGCACCTCGACGTGCGCCGCTTCGTGCCACCTGCCAATGCCCGCTGGTTCGAGGTGCAAGCCTACCGAGGAACGGGCGTAGATGTCGAGCACGTAGGTCGCCATCCCCCCCTGCGCCCCCTGGAAGACCAAGTTGAGCATCACCTGGCCGCCCTCGAACTCACCCGAGAGGATCTGCATCGCGAACGGCCGATGCTGGCCGGACGGCACCCTGGGATAGATCTCGAAGAAGGTCGCGGGATCGCCGGCCTCGACCGGGACGACGATCCGGTTGACGTAGCGCTGGCCCGCCCAACCGATCTCCTCGGGCCGCCGGTGCTCGAGGAACAGCCGGACGAGCGATTCCAGCGTTCCCGCGTGCTGCTCGAAGCTCCGGTAGTGGCCGAGCAGGTTGTAGGCGCACATCGACGGGCTGAACTGAAACATCTCCCCCCGATCGCTCGTCCAGAGGCGGCGCCTGGCCAGCTCCGACTGCATCGACCGGGCCACCGGGTCACCGGGTCCGAGCTGAATCTGAAGGCCGATCGGGCGGACGGTCTCCCGCGGGCCGTCGAACTGCTTCGCCAGCGCCCCTTCGAGCCGCGCTTCGGTCTCCGAGGTCCAGTCCCCTCCCTCGCCCAGGACGAACAGCTCGAAGACGGCCTCGACGAGCGGCGGCTTGGGGTACGGGAGGGCCATTCGAGAGGATTAGCATCGCCGGTGACGGAGCGCCAAGAAACGCCGAGACGGGCGTCAGCGCTGACGGCGAGCCGGCCGTGGCCCTCTCGATCGGGACCGGCTCTCTCGCTCCTTCGGCAGCCCCCTACCCGCGAGGGGTGCGGGCCCTCGCTTTTCCAGGGCTCCGATGGCGGGCGCGGGAGAGACGCCGTGAAGAGAGAGCTCGGGGCGCTGATCGAGAAGCTGAAGGAAGGGCACGCGCTCGGCGCGCAGGGGCGCCACGAGGAGGCGCGCGTTCCGTTCGAGGAGGCCCGCGCGGGCGCCGAGGCGCTCGGCATCCGCTCGGGGGCCGACTGGTACCTCGCCACCTGCCACGACTGCCTGGGCGACTACGCCCGGGCGATGGCGTACGTGCGGTAGCTGCTCGAGCTCGACCCGCTCTCGATCCCCGGGCAGAGGAGCCTCGAGCTCATCGCGCTGCACCTGCGCGAGAAGCTCGCGGGCTGCCCGCTCGGCGGCTCGGAGGTGCCGCACACCTACGGCCTCCTCGTCGAGACCGGCGCCGCCGACGCGACGAGCCACCTCGCGATGGCGAGGCACCGGTCGAAGACCGAGCGTCCTTTGCCGCGATCGGCATCTACGCGGGGGAGCTCTGCATGACGGAGGCCGAGGACGCCTTCGTGAAGCGCGTTCGGCAGGAGGTCTACCTGTCGGCCTACCGCCTGGCCGAATGGCTGGCTTGGAACTGGTGGCGGTTGCGCTGGTAACCCCAGACACCTGGGCGGCGCGACTGGGTCTTCTCGCACAAGCTCGGAACCATCGGCGGCGGGTATGTCTGGCAGAACGTCACCGTCCAATCCGATGGCCGGCAGATCGAGATCCTCTCACGCCCCACCGCCCCCTCGGAGGGGGAACCGCTGCGCTACCTCAGGAGCGGCCACGCGTCGGTGCTGGCGGCGGACTTCGAGACCGAGGTCAGATCGTTCGTCGAACAGGTGCGCGGGCAGCTACGGGAAGAACAGGTCGGCGAGACCAATCTCGACCAACTGTGGCGGGATCTCGCTACAGAACAGGCGGACCCTGCGCTCGCCGTCGTGACGGGGAGCGACGCTCGCGCGCCTCCGGCAGCCCCTGCTCCGCGCTCTCCCGGAGGAGCGGCGACAGGCGAGGCGGCGGACGCCATCCAGGCGCTCTTGCTTCGAGAGGCGCGCGGGCGGCGGCGCGCGGCCGAGCGACTCACGCGTCCGCGAGCTGACCGTGCAGGACGTGCCCGACGATCGCTTCGCCGCCCGTGTACGAGCGGACGATGGATCGCACGCGCGCGCGGAGATCGGCGCCGGCCCCGAGCCGATCCGCGGCCTCCTTCGCCGGGGTGTATGCGGCCCACACGTCCGCGCTCGTCAGCTCGTAGCCGTAGCCCTGCGCGATCCACTCGAGCGCGACGAGCCCCGCCTCGATCGCGAACGCCGGCGCCTTCGCGACGTGATCCCGCGCGGCGCGGGCGAGCGTGCGAGGGTCGGTCGGCGTCTTCTTCGCGAGCATGATCGCGGCGTCGAGAAGACCCGCGTCCTTCGCCGCCGCGAACCACTTCCCATCATCGCCGGGCGTCGACTCGACGAGCCGCTCGAGCAGCTCCGTCGGCGACTTCTTCGGGTACTTCTTCGCGACCGCGCGGAACGTCGCGAGGTACGTGCCGGCGCGGTTCGCCTCCGCGGCGTAGCGCGCGAACGCCTCGTCCACGAGCCCCGACGAAAGAAGGATCTCCTCGCAGAGCCGCGCCACATCGCCTTCGTGCGTCCACGGACCGCGTGAAGACTCTGCCAGGCGAAGCGCCTCCGCCTTCTTGCCCATCGCGGCGAGCGCCTTCACCGCCCAACGCTTGTAGTGCCAGAACGTCTCTGGCTCGAGCAGCTCGACGAGCTCCGCGTGGCGCTCGGCGCGGTAGAGCGACGCGAGGCACGCGATCGTTCCGTGGTAGTGCCCGCGCTCCCTCGGATCGGGCGACAGCGCGTGCCGCGTGATCCCGATCTCACGGTCGGCCCAGCGCGACGCGATCTCCTTCGTGACGCACAGCTCGCCCCAAAGATCCCCGAGCCGCTCGATGTACGGGATCTCGTCGGCGGCGCGCGCTTCGTAGAGTCGCTCGAGCCAACCCTCGTGCGTCTTCACGTCGGCGGGCGCCGCGGCGATCACGGCGACGAGCTCCTCGATCGCGCGGTTCACCGCGGACCCGATCGCCCCCGAGGAGCTGTCGACCCGCGCGAGCGCTGGCGAGACGCGCTCGAGAAAGAGGACGGCGCCGTCGGCCGCGACGATCGGATCGCTCTTGGCGACCTTCTTGATCTCGGCGACCGCCTCGCGCACGCGCGTGATCGCGGGCCGCGACCTCCAGCCGAACGCGTTGGCGCGGAAGCGCGCGCAAAACACCCAGGGGTACGCGGCCTTCTTACTCGCCACGCGCGAGGCTCCTCGCTTCGAGATACCTCGGCGCACCACCGAGCGCCGCGAGGAGCGCCCGTTGGTACGCTGGGAACCGAGACGTGCGCGCGCGCAGCGCCTCGAGCCACCTGGCAGCTCCCTGGCGATCGGCCTCGACGCAGCAGCCCACCAGCATCGCTGCGTGACCGTAGTGGCGCTGGCGCTCCCCGCCGGTGACGCCGTCGGTGCGCTTCGCGGCGGCGCTTCTCATCGCATCGAGCGCGGCGGCGCGATCCTCTGGTGCCACGTTCGGTCGAATGTTGGCGCGCTCGAGCACGTCGAGCACCGTCGGCGTCGGCAGCCTGGTCGATCCTTCGCCCCCCTCGAGAGGCGCATCGAGGAGCGAACGATGCGCCTGCTTCAACAGCTCGACGACGCCGACGCTCACGCCCTTCGGCGTGCCGTCGGCGAGCAGCCACGCGAACACGGGGAAAAGGAGCTGCCCGGGATGGTCGTCACTCGACCAGCCGAGGCCGGGCGCGCTCTTCAGCGCGTTCGCCGCGCTCGGGATGTCGCCGACGATCACGTCCAGAAAGGCGTGCAGCCGCCTCGACCTCGTCGGGCTCGCGTCGATCGTGGCGGCGGCGCGCTCGCGGATCGTCGCGGCGTTCGCGTCGTCGACGACGAGCCATCGGAGGAGCCGCGCGAGCGACGGCGCGCCGACCCATGCCGCCTCGAGCTTCTTCGCCGCGTCCTCGCGTCCGAGCTTCGAGGCCGCGAGCGCCGCGCCATCGAGGAAGTCGCCCACCCAGAGACCCGACTTGACGAGCGTGACCGCCTCTTCGCACGCGGCGAGCGCCTTCTTCCAGTCGCCCTCCTTCGAGACGGCGTCGCACCAGGCGGCGATGGCCCGCGGTTGCTTCGTCGCGCGCGCGATTCGCGCGAGCCCCGGTGTTCCGTCGCGACGCGCGACGGCGTCGCGCAGCCAGCGTTCGTGCTCCGACTCCCACTCGTGCTTCCCCCTCGGCGACGATTCCAGCCGCTCGATCCACGCATCGAGGAAGACCTCGTCCTCGGGGAGCGCACGTCCAAGCGCTTGCTCCATCGCGCGCACGGGCTCGACGAGGCCGCCGAGGCCGCTCGTGCGTTCGGTCGCCGTCACGATCGCCTCGACGCGCGCTCGCGTCGGCGTCTCGAGGTAGACCGACAGGAGGTACCGGCCGACGCAGTCGTGCAGATCGACGGAGAGCAGCTCCTCGACCCGCTCGTGCTGCCCAAGATCGATCTCGGCTTCGGCGATCGGGAAGAGCCACGCCTCGAACACGCGCCGCGCGATCGCATGCTCCCCCGCGAGCGAGGCCATGATCCCGTGACGAAGCTGCTCGCTGACCGCCATCGGGTCGGCGTACGCCACGCGGCGCGCCTCCTTCGCGAGCGCGAGGCCCTCGTCGACGATCTTTGGCGACGGCGCCGCCGGACGATAACCGCCACGCGCGGCGGCCCGTCGAATCAGCACGTCTTCGATGGGACCGCGCGCTTCAGGCTCGAGCCGCTCGAGCGCCTCGCCGATGAACGCGCGGAGCCCGTCGGCGTCCAGCGCGCGGAGCGCTTCCCCGAGGTCGACGCCCCCATCGGTCTGCTCTCGCGGCAGGCGCCGTCTCATCTCGAGAGCAGCTTCTACCGCGATCGGGCTCCTCGAGGCGACACGGCGCCGACCCACAAGTCATCTCGCCGACTGGGTGGTTCGCGACGGTGAACCACCAGGTCCGTCTGTTCGTTCTCCATCGCGCCGATCCGGATGAGGGACGGGCCCGAGCCTTCAGCCCTTCTGCCGCCGGTGGCGCGCGATCAGGTCGATGGCGCCGAGGGTCGCGCGGACCATCGAGTCCCTGCCGTGGCCGGTGCACGAGTGCCAGGGCTTGCCGAGCTCTCCCAGCTGCTTGCGGACCTGGCGGCCGAGCTCGGTGCGGATGAAGGTCATCACTACAGCGCCGTCACGGTCGGCCATCCGGCGCTTGAACTCGGCGAGCTGGACGCCCCAGTTGGAGGTCCAGCCGGTGTGAAGGAAGTCGATCTCGACGGTCGGATGGGTGCGGGCGAGGATCTCCTTCACCTGCTGGTCGTACTTCTCCTGCACCTCGTTGCCGCCGACGAAGAGGAGCCGGAGCCGCTCGGCGGGCGGCGGCGTGGGCGGAAGCTCGGCCGGGCAGAGGAGCTTGATGCGCGCGTCGAGTTCGGCGGTCTCCTCGGGCGGGAGCGCCAGGGCCTCGAGCCGCTCGTGGTAGCCGCGGGCTCCCTCGAAGTCACCCTGGGTGAGGAGGCGGTGGATCGCGCCGGCGAGGACGTGGGCGGCGCTCCGGCAGTCGCCGCTCGACTCGTGCAGGCGGGAGCGGCAGACGTCGGCCTCCTCGCGAGACCAGGCGCCCTCGTAGTTCAACGGGTCGTCGAGCAGCTCGACGAGGCGCGGTTGCAGCTCCGAGTGCTCGATGGAGAGCTCCTCCATCTGGTCGAGCACGGACGCCGTGTCGTCCACCTTCCCCTGCTGCTGGTAGCTCGTTAGGAGCGCCACCAGATCGGTGAAGCGCTTGGCAGCCTGCCGGGCTGGCCGGCGGGAGCGCCGAACGAGGGCCTGCTCGAGCGCCGGGACCTTGGCGAGCGTCTCGGCGGCGGGGCGGATCTCGTCGAGGAGCCCGTCCACCTCGCCCTCGAAGCGGCGCTGGCTCCAGTCGAAGAGCGTTCGGGCCTGGACTGGAGTCATCAGCTCGACGGCGACGCGCAGCGACTCCCGCAGGAGCCAGCGCGGGAACTCCGCCCGCGGGACCTCGTCGCCGAAGCGTTCGAGGAGCTGGAGCGCCCAGGCGAAACGGCCCTCGTCCATGGAGCTCAGGAGGGCGAGGGCCAGGTAGACGGCCACCCGCGCGTACAGGCCGCCCACGCCGTAGAGGTCGCGCTGCTGCCCCATTCCCGCGAAGGAGGGCTCGAGTCGCCGGCTCGCCTCCTCGTACGCCTGCCCGAGGAGGGCGCGCACGCCGGCCAGGTACTCGGCGTTGATGCGCGTGCCCTCGCTCTCGAGCGCCTCGGTGACGAGCTTGCCGTCGAGCCTCGCGAGGAGGGCCGAGGCCTCCGCGCGATCGGCGGGCAAGCGAACGTCCCCGAGCGAGCGGAACTCGCCGTGGCAGAGGACGAGATCGGAGACGAGCTGGGCGCGATCCGCCGCCGGGGAGTCGTGGCAGATGCGCTCGAAGGCCCCCTCCGCCTCGGTGAAGCGCTCGACGCCGCGCAGCGCCTGGGCGCGGCGCCGGTCGAGCTCGTAGACGATCCGCTGCGGAAGCTGCGAGCGCAGCGGCGTGACCGCCGAGTCGAGGAGGTCGAGGAGCCTCTGCGCCTCGGTCGCCCTCCCGAGCCGAAGGAGCGCGCCCGCTCGATCGAGGACGAGCTGGAGCAACGTGTGCCTCTCACGGTCCAGCTCCCGTCGCACCGCGTGCTCGAGCACGTCCTTCGGGACGAGCCCGACGACCTCGGCGTCGCGGTCGTCGGCGAAGTAGGCCTCGAAGAGCGGAGACAGCACGCGAGCCGCGGCGGGCTGGGCCTCGGGGGTGCGCACGAGCTCCGTGAAGTCCTTGGGCGACTCCTTGACGAGGGAGAGCAGCTCCCCGGGGCCCTGCTTGCGGGCCGCGGCCATGACGCGGCCGGCGAACAGCCAGGCGCGCCTCGCGGCGTTCATCTCGAGGAAGTCGCCGCCGCCCTGGCGGCCGAGCAAGCCTTGGAGGAAACCCCAGTGGAAGTAGCTGTGCTGGCGATCGGCGTTGAGGCGGATGACCTCCTCGACGATGTCGGTCACCGCCTCGATGTTCGGCGCGCCGGCGACCTCGCTCACCGCCCCGACGATGGTCTTGATGAGGAGGTTGTCGAGTGTCGTGAAGCTCTCGGCGGTCTCGGGCTCCTCCAGGGCGGGCGCGGGCGGCGCCTCGACCTTGTCGCTGGGCACGAGCCAGCCCTCGGTCCTCAGGTGGTCGAGGGCGCCCCAGAGGGGGGCGCGCCACGCCGGCATCTGGAGGCCCGCCGCCACGAAGTAGGCCGCGACTTGGCGGCGCTCGAACCGATCGGCGAGCGCTCGGGCGGCCTCCAGCGCCTCCTCCAGGGACGGGTGTCGGACCGAATCGCGACTGACGTGGCTGCCTTCGTGTGGGATGCCCCAGCGGTCGAGAAAGGCCGCCATCAGGGGCCGGCGGTGAGCGACGTGGAACCGGATCAGCGCCGCTTCGGTGCAGGGCTCGAGCGCGGGGCTCGCCCGGAACCGGAGGTAGTGCTCGGCCTGCTTCGCGGGGGGCAGCTTCTTGAACGTCTGGGGGCGGTAGTGGAGGAGCGCCGCGAGCGTCTTCTCGACCCGCTCGCGTCGCTTCAGCGCCGAGGGATCGTGGTCCTCGAAGAAGCCTTGGATGATCTGCTGGCGCTCCTCGGGGGAGCAGAGCTCGAGCGCGCCCCGGGCGGTCCACTGGAGCGCTGTCGCCGGCGGGGCCATCGCCGAAGAAAGTAGCGGCGCGATCTGACGCCGCGCTCTGGGCGGCCGCTGGCCTCTACCTCTGTGAAGGCCGCGACCCAGGCGAGCGGCGAGAGGACGGGGCCACCAT
>JAJYCT010000219.1 GCA_021778125.1 Myxococcales bacterium | reverse complement strand
ACTTCTGTATCGTCGGCACCGGCGCGGGCGGCGCGGTCCTCGCCGAGCGGCTCGCGCGCAACGGCTTCTCGGTCGTCGCGCTCGACGCCGGACCCTGGCACGACTCCGAGGAGGGGATGGTCTCCGACGAGGCCGGCTCGACGCAGCTTTACTGGAACGATCTGCGGATCACCGGCGGCACCGAGCCACTCGAGCTTGGCGCGAACAACTCCGGGCGGGGCGTCGGCGGGAGCACGATCGGTCGGCATGGCAGAACCTCCGAGCGACCACGGTGCACGTCCCGTCACGCACAACGACCACCACCGTTGAACGCAACTGGGCGGCTGTTCACGTGCCGCCACGAACGCCGCGACGCCTCTCACACGGCGGGATCGGCCGATCGCGCCACGCCGGCGGGCGAGAAGCTGCCGTAGCCGCCCTGGTCCGAACGGCCGATCGAGACCTCGAAGACGAGCGGGATGCCACGCGCACGAAGAACCGCCGGGTTCACCTCGAACAGCTCAGGAGAGGTCAGGAGCGAGGAGACGACTCGGCACCCGATCCCGGAGGTCCACATTGGCCAGCGGAAGGCGCCCGTCTTCCATCCACCGCGGCACCCTGTCGTCGCGACCCGATCACCGCGTGGAGCGACCGGCAAGAAGGCGAGGCCGCGGAGCGCCAGCCAGTCGGCCCCAGGCACTCCCTGCTTTTTCTCCTTGGAGGGGTCGCCAGCGCGAAGCGCGTAGTCGACCGCGCGCGAGTTGTCCCATTGCAGGACGGGCAGCGAACGTGCATACCGCCAGGGCCCGAAGAGAGCCTCCTCGAAGTCCACGCGCTGAACGTCACGCTGCAGCGCGCGCACCATCCCGAGGAACTCCTGCTGCCCTGCGGTGAAGTGCAGCGCCGTCGGCTTGGTGTTCCCGTTGTTGTCCGTGGCGACGTCCGTGGCGAACGCCGCGGCTAGCGCCAAGCTCCGTGCCACCCCGGTGGCGCCCGACCGAAGGTAGTCTTCGACGAGCGAGCGCAGGTACGTCGAGAACCCGCCGGGCGGCGGCTTCAGATCGCGCGCGACCTTGCCTTCCCCCTTCCTGTACTCCAGCAGGATCGCCGGCTCCTCCTCGAACGACGCTGCATCCGCCGCGAGCAGGTCGACCAGCGCGTCGCGCTCGATGTCCGCGACGAGCACCGGCCGGAACGTACCCACCGACTTCCAGTAGAGGCGCGGCTCGGAGCCGCGCTGCTTCGTCGCGTCTGCGACAACGCGCAGCGTTCCGAGCGCCGCGAGAAACCCGAGCGGGTTGCGCCCCTCCAGCCCGGTCAGCACCAGCTCCGTCATTGCTCGCCCTCCGTGCCGCCCTCGGTCTGCTCCTGCTCGCTCCGTCGATGGTCGGCGAGCCGGAGGATGGCCTCCAGCCACGCCAGGCCGTACCACCCGTAGCGTTCGACCAGCCGCCAGTAGCGATCCGCCACGCCCGAGTCGAGCGCTTCGAGTCCGTGCCTGCTCGACGCCGTGACCGTCTTGCCTTCGACCTCGAGGCTCAGCTCGACCGGTTCCGGGTCGTCCACCACCGGCGCGAACGGTCGACACCACCCGTGGTGGGACGCGATGAGGTGAAGGACGAGATCTCGATCCGACGCTCCGTCGAGGAGCGCGGGCTCCGTCTCGACCAGCGACACGGAAGACAGCTCGTGCCGCCCACCCCTGGGGTACCCCGATCGCTCGTAGGCACGCTTTCGCCTGGCGTGATCGGTCGCGGGCATCGCGCTCTTGGCGAGCGGCGGGAGCCCCTCGGCGAGCGGAGAGCCGCCCCGGAGCATGCGCTGAAAGCGCGGGTCCACCTTGCCTGCGTCGTGCCAGCGGCCCGCGATCTCGAGATCCCGGACGAACACCGCGGGCAGCCCGCACCTCTCGCCAAAGAGCTTCGCCCAGTGGGCGACGCCCTTCATGTGCGTGTGCAGCGGGACCGCCACGCCCGTGAGCGAGGCCGCGTCGTCCTCGGTCGACACGTCGCCGCGTCCCCTGAGGATCAGGGCGAGGTAGGGCACGTCGACCGGATCGTCCGCCACCTCTTCGGCGTCGATGCGTACGACCTCGTAGCCGCGCTTCTGCATCGCCCGGACGACGGCGTGCCACCAGGGCTCTTCCGGCACCGGCCTCGTGGGCACGCCGAGCGACGACAGCCAGGCGGCCACGCGGCCGTCGACATCGTCGTCCACGTCCTGTGCATCTCCCGCCTCCAGCCGCGGCCAGCCTGCGAGCGCGACGCCGGGGTGCAGTCGCAGCGTTCCACGCCTGCTCTGCTCCCAGCGCGCCTGATCGCCGAGGTCCTTCTCGACGGGCTCCTTCGACGACGGGTCCCAGTTGTCACTGGTCATGCCGCCGTAGCCCGCCGGCACCACGATCGTCATCCCCGGCCGAAGCTCCGCCGCGGCGACCACGCGGCTGTCTTCACCGTCCCAGAGGAGCGCCGGGCGCCCCTCGCGCTGGTCGCGCTCCCGCACCTCCTCCTCGGCCCCCGCCCCCTCGACGTCGGCGACAGGGGGCGCGACCGTCCCGGCAAGCCACGCTCTCGCCGACGCGAACGGCACGGCGAGGGCTTCGAGCCCGCTCGGAGGAGACGCCGACACCCGGTCGACGATTCGCGCGAGGGCGCTCCTCGCGCCCTTCTCGTCTTCCTGCGTCGCACGCTCGAACATCCCTTCGCTCAGGTCCGCGCGCCAGACGATCTGCACGTCGGCGTCGGGCCGCTGCCCGATGCCGTGGAGCCACAGCGAGACGTCCGGATCCGGCCTCGGGATCGGCGCGGTCTGCGACCACGCGTCGAGGTGACTCGGGAGCATGACAGGCGCACGCTTCGGCGCCGGCACGAGCCGTCCGAGCGCGTCGCCTGCGGGGAGCACCGCCTTCATGGCCTCGATGCCGAAGTCACGCGGGGCCTCCTGAAGCCACAGCCACGTCTCGCGAAGCGCGGCGCCATAGACGAAGTCGTCGACGGTGTCCCGGACCGACTCGGCCTGGGCGATCACGACGCCGGTGGCCTTGCCTTGCAGCTCGCCGAGGCGGTCGAGACGTCCGAAGCGCTGCCGGAGCGCGTCGAGCGAGGCGCACTCGCTCACGACGCGATCGAAGTCGAAGTCGGCCCCGGCCTCGATGCACTGCGTGGCGACGACGAGCGTCCGCGGCGCGTCCGCGCTTCGTTTCGTTCCCGAGGCCACGAGCATCTGCAAGGCCTGCTCACGCGCGCGACGGTCGAGCGGCCGCATGCGGCCGGTCACGAGGATGGATCCCGGAAGCTCGCGGTGAAGCTCGAGCGCCGTCGCCACGCGGTTGACGATGATCCCCACGCGCTTCGCGCCGGGCTCGGCCTTCGCGGCCTTGGCCACGGCGGCAACGAACTGAGACGCCTTCACGGCCTCGCTCGTCACGGACTTGCCGGCGCGCAATCGCGTCGCCAGTTGCGCGTCGGCCCAGTCCTCGTCGGCGAGCGAGAAGACCCCGTCGGCCTGACCCGGCGTCGCCGACATCGCCACGAACTGCCAGCGATCCGGCAGCACGCTCGACTCCCGCCGCCGGTACTCGCGCAGCGCCGCGAGGGTCTCTTCGAAGGGGCGCGCGAGGTGAACCTCGTCGAGCAGGAAGAGCGTGTCGTGCCCCAGCAGCCCCGCGTGGATGGGGCGCATCCGGTCGCTCACGCCGTACCCGCGAAAGAGCAGTCGCGAGCCGACCTGATCGACCGTCGAGACGGCGACGAGCGGGAGATCCGGTCGCTTGGCCCAGCCCTCGTCGCGCGGCATGCCGCCGCGCATCTGCACGCACTCGATCGAGTCGCCTTCTTCCCGGAGGCCCAGCCGCTCGCGAACCGTTGGGAGGACGCCGTCGGACGCCGCGGCCAGCCTCTCCTGGATGTGCTGGGCCCGCCGGAACGCCTGATCGACGACCGTGCGGCGATCGACGACCAGGACGATGCGCCGCGGGGCCTTGTCGGGATCGAGCGCGAGGTGAAAGAGGGCCACGTCGATCGCGGCCGTCTTGCCCGTCCCCGTGGGCAGGTCGAGCAGCTTCGGCCAGCGGCCGTCGCGCGCCACCTGCTCGAGCAGACGACGCTGCCACGGAAAGGGGGCTCGATCGTGGACGGCCTCGAAGTAGGCGCCGAAGTCCGAGGGTCGAAGATCAGCCATGGTCCACCGGTCGGAGGAGGCCCAGGCCGAAGTAGCGCCCCGAGCCGAGCAGGATCGGCCCCTCGACGGGCCGGTCGAAGCGCACCTTCGCGTGGACGAGCACGCGCTGGACGGGAGGCTTGCCGGCCTGGAAGGCCGGGAAATGGCGGACCTTGTCACCGCCGGCCAGTGGCGCGGCCACCATCGCGGTCACCTGAGCGGGCCGCGGAAGCCCGATGCGCTCGCACGCGACCCCGATGGCCTCCTCGGCAGCGGCGTAGGCGGCGGCCTCCTTGGCCGGATCGGACGAGCGGAGATCGCCCGGGTTGCGATCGAGGGCGATCGGCGTCGCGGTCGCCCAGACCGTCGCCCGCCTGCACCACGTCTCCGGACGCAACGTCGCGAGCGTCGCGCGCTCGTCGGTCGGCACGAGGACGAGGGATCCGGCGCCGCCCAGATGGACCGGGAAGGACTCTCCGTCGCCCTGGCTCGCTCCGCCCCAGCCTGCGAGCGCCCTGGCCACGACGCGGCGGTCGGCGGCCGAGGCGCCGCTCGGCAGCACGATCGCGACGCCCAGGAGCGAACCGTCCGCGCGATCGTGGGCCACGAAAGGCAACGGGACGATGGCGAGATGAGGCTTGCCACTCGGCTCCCCGGGCGCCGAATGACCGCTGAGGATCTCGGGTGCGTCCGGACCGTATCCAGACAGCAGCGCCCGGCGCACGGTGCGCGCGACGTCGACCGCGCGCACCGACGGGAGCCGGGGTCCGGCGGCGCGACGGAGGACGATCCAGTCCCGCCCGAACACCGTGGTCGGCACCTTCTCGGCGCTCTGGCTCCCGGCGCGGACGTAGCGCTGAAAGACCGCGGGCATCACGCGTCCCGGCTCCCCGGGCGCGTGCGCTTGCTCCGCGGGCAGTGCGTCGAGCGCCGCCATCTGCCCCGACTCGACGACGCGTAGCGTGCGCTCCGCGCCGGACTCGCCGACCTCGCCGGTCAGGTCGGGCACCCACGTCGCGTCCGGTCGGTCGTCCCGCAGGCGCACCGAGACGAGCGACGACGAGTGTCCGAGACGGACCACCCGCGACGTCAGCTGGTCGAGCGCCACGCGCAGCTCGCCCGTGGGCTGGGCTTCGGGCCACGCGAACACGACGCGAGGTTCCTCCGGGGTGACCGAGGGGAACGTCCGCGGCTGGCGCGTGCGGCCCTCCGGCAAGAGGGAGGCTGCCAGCCCGGGCTCTGCCTTCCCTTCCTTGCCGGGCGGCACGGCCTCCGTCGCCTTGCGCGCCGCGACCTGGAAGGCCTCGGTCGCCTTGGCGACCTTCTTCTCGGCCGAGGCGAGCTTCTTGCCCCCTGCGGCGCGCGCGGCTTCGACCTCGGCGCGCGCCTCGTCGATCTTCTCGACCGCGGAGTCCAGGCTCGAAAGGACGCTCGTGTCGTTGACCGGCACGAAGACCGTGACGACGTCGCGCGCGCTCGCGTCGCTCGCCACGATCTCCGGAGCCCCCTGCTTCTCGAGCCACTCGAGCGCCGCACGCTCGTCCGGCGCGCGGTCGGGAGACTCGAAGTGCGTCGCGGCGAGCGCGGAGAAGAAGCGCGCCGGGTGGGGCGGCCACTCGGCGCGCCTGCGGTCGTCGAACGCCGTCGCGACGTAGCGGCCCGTGAGGAACGTCACCTCGACCGCGAACATCAGTCCTCGCCCTCCGCCTCGCCGCTCGAGGCCAGCTCGCGGCTCTTGCGAATGAGGCCCGCGAGCTTGGGCGCAGGCAGAAGATTGACGGGGTTCGGGTCCCACCCGAAGCCCAGCTTCCGGGCAGCCTGCTCCGCCGCCTTGAGGAGCTCGGACGCCTCCTTCTTCGACAGCGAGAAGCCCGCGGGCTCGCCGCCGTCGCGGCCGACGACCTCCAGCGTCAGCGGCTCCTTGGCGACGAGGATGGAGCGCGAGCGGAGGTCGTAGTCGTTCTCGCGCTGGTAGACGATCGCCGCCACGGCGAGCGCTGCGAGCGCGGTCCTGGCGGCAATCTCCGCCTCGTCCCTGCGCTCCGGAGCGATGCGCTCGCCGGCGCAGTCGGTCTGGAAACGGAGGCGGCGAAGCCCCGCGAGCGTGAGGACGGTCGTCTGGATGGCGTGGTCCATCGTCACGCCGCCGGCCTGGGCGTCGATGCTCGGGGGGATGTTGCCGTGGTTGATGGCGGACGGAGAGCCCTTCTTCCCGTCGCCGCCGCTCTTGCGCGAGAACTCCACCGGTTTGCCCTTCGCGAGCTCGGCTTCCTTCTCCTCGACGGTCCAGTCCTGGATGGGGTCCTTGCTCTTGAAGATCGGGCCTGCCTTGGTCTGGATCCCGGTCGGATCGATCCGGCTGGCCGTCTTCACACCCGTGACGACATCGATCCCGACGATCTCCGAGACGAGGCTCCGCTGGAACTTGGCGCCGAGCCCTCCCTTCGGCCCGGTGCTGTCCCACACGCCGAAGACGAGCGCCGTCGGGCAATACTTGTAGATGGCCGTCGCCGCGTTCGGCCGCGCGTCGGTGATCTCCTTGCCGATGTCCGTATGGCGGAACGGAACGCCGCCGATGGTGCTGTCACGCAGCAGCGCGTCGGCGATCCGGTGGGGAGCCTGCAGGGCGGTGATCTGCTCGAGATCCGCCAGCCCCTCTTGCTTCGAGAAGTCGACCTGTACGACAGGGATGGGGAGCTCACCACGGCGCCAGCCTTCGAGGATCACCTCTTCAAAACGGTTTGCTTGTGAAGCAACCGAGTCGAGGAGCACGGTCTGCACCGTACGGGCGCCGATGCGGCGCTCCTCGAGCGCGTACTTCGTCTCGGCCCTTCCTTCCTTCACATAGGTGGGCGGAAAGACTTTGTCGGCGGGACCTCCCGCCGGCTCGAGACGAGTGGTCGCGCGAATGGCCGCGGCGCCTCCGGCAACGGCCTTGGAGAGTGCTTCGAGAGTGAGAGCAGTCATGTCGATCCTCGTGATTGTGGGGGGCCGTCGGGCCCCAGAGCAATTCCTCAACTTGAAGGGCCACGATGAACAACAACCTCGTGGGTCGGGGGGCTTTCCACTCCCATCGGTCTAACCTGCCCTCCCCATCACAATCGGCCCCTCCGTTGTGCAGCACTCGCCGCGCGCTCAGCGCCTCGCCCGCAGCCCCTTCGCGCGCAGGGGCGTGGCCGTCGCGCTCGCGTTCTTCAAGGCGCCCTCGGCCAGGTCCGACACGCACGCCGCCAGCTCCGGGGTCTCCGGGGTGGCGGCCTCGCCGAGCCCGACGACGAACCGGGCGACTCGCAGGACCGCCGCGGTGCGGCAGCGCACGCGCACACCGTCGCGGAGCGCCGCGTGCGGGTCGACGGTCATGCCCGAGGGAAGGTTGAGGGCGACCCACCGCGCCTCGGGGGCTCGGACGACGAACGAGCAGTCCACGGCCGCGCCATCCCCATGAAAGCCATCGACGCTCTCGCGGAGCAGCGCCTGCAACTCGCCCGGCTCCGCCGCGCGGTAGGTCGTCGTCGGATCGAGACGAGCCAGGGTGATGCCCTCGACGCGGAACCGCTTGAGCGTGCCCGTGCGATGGCAGACCGCGACGAAGCGCGACGGTGGGCCGACGTCGACGTGCTGCACCGAGACGTACCGCCACTCGGGCGCGCCCCGCCCCGAGCCCACGTAGCGCATCCCGAGGGTCGTGCCGCGAGAGGCGTCTTCGACCGTCGGGAGCCAGGCCTCTTCGAGCTCCGTGAAGTGCGCCGCGTCGACCCGTCGCTTCGTGTCCGTCGCGCGCGCCGATCGAGCCGCATGCGCGAGCAGACTGTCGCGCTCCCTGCTCACGGGCGCGCGCGCGAGTACTCGTAGCAGGCCGGGGATCTGCTCCCGGGGGAAGAGGACGCCCTGCGGCGCCCAGTCCTTGGGCAAGCGCCACCAGACCTGGGGCTTCTCCGACTCGTCCCGCACCAGGGGCATCCCGCCGTCCTCGAGCGCCTTCAGCGTCCGCACGAGGGTCTGCGGCGTGATGTCGAGCGCGCGCGCCAGATCGGACTGTCGCCACTGGCGACGCTGGATGAAGGCCACGAGGACCCGTGCGGGGGTGTCGACGGGGCTGCGGCTTCCCATCTCGCGCCGAACGCTAGACTAAGCGTCTCCCTGCATGACGAGCATCTCGGTGGGAGCTGACGATACGCAGAGCCCAGCGGCCGTCGAGCCACGAGCGGCCTGTACGTAGTTTCCCGTAGGTTCTATCTAGACGGCCCCCCTCTCGCCCCGATCGCCTCGAATCCCGCGGCGCCCGCGCGGCACGCCCCTGGAGGAGGAGCCCATCGACGTCGAACGTCCGCCGCAGGAGCGTGGCCCAGTCCACGCGGGCGGTGGCGAGGGATCTCGCGCGTTTGCGCCCTCGCGCAGGTGTCCGCGGGACGGCTCGGGGCTGTCCCCGGCCAGGCGCCACGCCGCGTGCGAAGTCTCGCTCGACCGGGTACTCCACCGTACGAAGCCTGAACCAGCAGGCTGCATAGTCACGACCGCGAGGGATGAAGCCTTGGCGATCGGGCGATCGAGCTCTGCATCGACCGGGATCCAGGGTGAGAGCGGCCATGATGATGTCGTGGCGATCGCTCGATTCAGACGGTGATCGGCTCCGTTCGAACCTTGGTGATCGCGCGATCGGGCGTGAGGGCACGGAGGTGTCCGCGGGACGGATCGGGGTGTTCCCGGTCAGAGCGCGCGGCCCCAGGAGCGCTCTGCAGCGCGCCCATCGGCGCGAGCAGCCGCGCCGTCTCGTCGGCCGTCGCGAGCGTCGCCGTCGCCTCGAACACGGCGGCGAAGTAGCGACGGAAGTACTGGAAATGGATGTGCGGAGGCAGGGTCGTGGCCCCAGTCGTGGCCCCTTAGCGCTCCAATCCGGTCACTGCGCCCCCTGCAGCGGCTGGACGTAGGCGTCCTGGGGCCAGAGCGGCGTCGCGTTCGTGTCGGTGAAGATCGGCGCCGGCTGGAGGGACGCGGTGCGCGACAGGCCGTCGAGGAAGATCTCCACGTCGGTCCAGGGTTCGCCGCTGCCGTCGGTCTTCATGAGGGTCTGCACGTTCTGGAGGCCCGTGTGGCTGCAGAGCACCCCGGTGGGGTCCATCGGGCGGCGGCACCCGGCGATGGCGTAGGACGTCGACGGGTCCAGCGGCGTGCCGTCCGGCAGCGTGAGCGACGTGACGCGCTGCCCTTCGGGCGCCGCGAGATCGACCGTCGCGCGCATCCCCGCGAAGCCCTCGAGCCAGCCTCCGCCCTGCATCGGGACGTCGGTGGAGAAGACGTCGTTCATCGCCCCCTCCAGCAAGAGGCGTGGCGCCCCATGCTCGCCCGCGGGGACGGTCCGAGCGTCGTCCCGTCGGAGGATCGCTGATGCACCGGCCGAGGGGCGCGCCGCGCGGATCGATCGGGGTG
>JAJYCT010000218.1 GCA_021778125.1 Myxococcales bacterium | reverse complement strand
CGAGCCGGCGAGCGCGCCGCACGCGAGGAGCGCGAGGAGGCGACGATCCACGTGAGCCGCCCGTGCCGCCCGCCGCCCGTCAGCCGCCCGTGGCGGCGTCGACCGGGCTCGCCGAGTCGGCGGCGGCGCTGGCGTCGGCGTCGGAGCCCGCGTCGCTCGCGGTCGCGCCGCCGTCGGAGAGACCCTGCCCGAACAGGTACCCCTGGCAGTCCGCCGAGCCCCCCGCGAAGCCCAGGCCCTTGGCGCATACGGCGCCGCCGAGCCGGTACACGTCACAGAAGGGCGCGGACGTCGGATCGCAGTCGGCGTCGGTCGCGCAGCTTTGTCCGGCCATCGAGCGGGGCCCGCACACGCCGCCGGTGCAGCGCCCGGTGCCGCCGCACTGGTCGCCTGTCGTGCAGGCGCTGCCCATCGCGACGATCGGCTGGCACTTGGGAACGCCCGTCGACGACGTCGCGCAGTACGTGCCCGACGCACACTGGTCGCCTGGATCCGCGCACGCGTCGTTGAGGTGCTTGGTGGTGACCGTGGCGCATTGGCCCTGCGCCTGGCCGATCACCGGGGCGCAGACGTCCCCGGTCGTCGTGCAGTCGTAGGTCGTCGTGCAACCGGCCCCGTGCCCCGCGCTGCCCGCGAAGACCGCCTCGCAGGCGCCGACCAGGCCGCTCGTGCCGTCCGCGCCGAAGAGGTCCGTGAAGGAGATCTCGACGGCGCCGCTGCTGTTGGAGAACACGGTGTTGAGCGCGTCGAGGCACGCCGGCACGTTCGCGGAGGTGTACGTCCGGTTCTTGACGGCCGAGTCCGAGCCGGGGAAGGGGACGACGAACGCACCCTTGAGGCACTCGGAGGTGCGGAACATCTCGCAGTTGGCGCTGCTCTCGCTGGCCACGCTGCAGTCGCCGAACACGCCCCCGGACTGGCACTCGGCCGCGGCGACGGCGGCGCAGAAGTGCTCCACGTCGGGGTACGGGTTGGGCGGCGCGCCCGGCGAGCCGGAGGAGCAGCCGAACGCGAGAGTCCCGAGGCCGAGGGTGGCGAGGCCGACGACAAGCCGAGTTCTCATGGTGAAACCTCTTCGCGCGCCAAGGTAGCGGGCGGCGGCGTCGGGGAGCAAATCCCCTGTCGTGAGACGGTAGGAGGCCGCGGAGAGCTTCACGGTCCTCCCGGGCGGACGCGGGCTTCGCCGCGTGCGCTATGACACTGCGCACATGCTCGCCTCGCACCGACTCGCTCTCGCTCTCGCGCTCTCCGGGCTGGCATGCACGACGCCGCGCGGGACACTGCCGCCGCCGCCCCGGCCCTCCGCGGCGATGCACTGGCAGACCAAGCTCGACGTCGGCCACCCGCTGGTCGGCGTGATCTGGGACGTCGCCGCGCGTCGGCGTGTCGGCGACGCCGAGCTGACCGCACGTGTGCAGGCAGCGGACCTCGTGCTGGTGGGCGAGACCCACGACAACCCCGATCATCACGCCCTGCAGGCCGCGCTGATCCGTGCGTTCGCGGCGCGCCATGATCCCCCGGCGGTGGTCTTCGAGATGCTCGACCGCCCGCAGCAGCCGGCGGTCGACGCGACCCTGCGCGCGCATCCCGGCGACGCGGACGCGCTGGCGCAGGCCGTCGGGTGGGCGTCGTCAGGCTGGCCCGCGTGGTCGATGTACCGTCCGGTGTTCGAGGCGGCGCTCGAGGCTCACGGCACGATCCTCGCGGCGGGGCTCGACCGGGGCGCGGCCGTGCGCATCGCGCACGACGGGGTCACCGCGCTCGACCCGGCGTTGGTGCAAGCGTTCGGGCTCGGCGGACCCCTGCCGGGCGACGTTCGGGCCGCCATGCGCCGTGAGATGAGCGAGTCACACTGCGGCCTTCTGCCCGAGCCGATGCTCGACTCGATGGTGCTCGTGCAGCGCGCGCGCGACGCGGTGCTCGCCGAGCGCCTGCACGAAGGTGCCGAGCGCGGTCACGGGGCGCTGCTCATCGCCGGGGCCGGCCACGTACGGAAGGATCGAGGCGTACCGGCGCAGCTGGCACGGGCCTACGGGGCCAGCTCGGTCGCCATCGGCCTCCTCCAGGTGAGCGCCGAGGGCACGACGCCCGAGCGCTACGCGGAGACGTTCGACGCCCGCGTGCTGCCGTTCGATTTCGTCTGGTTCACCCCGCGCGCGAACGACACCGATCACTGCGCGGAGCTGCGAGAGCACATGAAGGCGCACGCCGGCAGCGGCGCCAGCTGACATCCCCGGTCGCGGCCGGCTCGCGGGCCGAGGACGGGGAGAGAGCCCGCGCCGCTCCGCGATCAGCGCCGCGCCGCTCCCATCGCCGCGATCCGCGCCTCGATCGTCGCGAGCGCCCCCGGCGACGCGTACGACGGGGTCAGCGCGATCTTGCCTCCGCCGCGCGACACGTAGCCCTGATTCACGAAGCTCGCGTACGCGTTCTCGAGCACCGGCCGGCTGATGGCCTCGCGCCGGGCGATCTCACCGGCGAGGAACATGCGCTCCCCGTCCGGGATGGCGCGCTTGACGACGTCCTTGACCGGCAGCGGCGCGCGCAGCAGCGCCGCGAGGCCTCGCGCGGCGACGCGGTAGCCCTCGAGGAAGGTCTCGAGGAGGCCGGCGTACAGGCGCATCTGCTCCTCGCCATCGTCGCCCTTGGGCACGAGCGCGAAGGCACCCTCGCTCGGGCGGCGCACGATCCGGTGCACCTCGCCATCGGCCTCCATGCCCGCGATCTCCTCGTCGAAGATCGTCTCGAACCTCGCGTTCGCGCGGAAGGTGAACTCGTACTTGAAGAGGCGCGAGAGCGCGAGCACCCGCTCGCGGACGACGTCGGCCCCGAGCGGCGGGCCGGGCGGCGAGAGGAGCCCGGTGGCGATGAGGGCGCGCGCCGCGAAGAAGTGTACGATGACGTTCTTGGCGAGGTCGAGCGACAGGCGGGCGTCCGGCGGCACGACGTAGATGACGTCTCCGCCGACCTGGTGCTTCTCGACGTGCCCGGCCCGGGCGAAGAGCTCGACGGCCTCGCGCAGCGCGGCCGGGCGGAGCTCCCCGGCCGTGCCCCCGAGCGACGGGCTGAAGCGCGCCCCGGAGCGCCGCAGCAGCCGCGCGAGGCGTTCGCACGACGCGACCAGGCCCTCGTGCGGCAGGCCGCGCCGGTCGTGCGCGAGCAGCGCGGCGGCCACGAGCGAGCCGGGAGTCACGGCGGTCACCGCGTTGATCTCGTTCATCACGCGGTAGCCGAGGCGCGTGACGACGGCGCGCCGCCGCGGAGGGGTCATCGTCTGCAGGTCGGCCGGCGACGCGGACGGGTCGACCTCGCGCAGCACGTCGGCCAGCGACATCGGCCTGCCGAACTGCACGCTCAGCCGCCCGTAGCGCCCGACCATCGCGTCGACCGAGCGCATCAGGCCGCGCACGTCCTCCTTCTCCTTCTCGCCGCCGGAGACCTCGCGCACGAACGCCCTCTCCTCGACGAAGCGCTCGTAGCTGATGCTCACCGGGCAGAACCAGGTCGTGCGCGTGGGCACGCCGAGCGCCGCGTCGACGACGAGCGACAGGAGCCCCAGCTTGGGCGGCAAGAGCTTGCCGGTGCGCGACCGCCCGCCCTCCGGGAAGAACTCGAGCGAGGCGCCGTCGCGAATGAGGCGCCGGATGTAGGCGTCGACCACGGCCGCGTAGAGGCGGTCGCCCGCGAAGCTCCGGCGGATGAAGAAGGCCCCCGCGCGCCGGAAGATTGGCCCCACGGGGAAGAAGTTGAGGTTGTCGCCCGCCGCGATGAGCGGCTGCTGCAGCTTGTGCCGGTAGAGGATCCACGCGAGCGCGAGGTAATCCATGTGCGACTTGTGGGAGGGCAGAAGGACGATCGTGCCCTCCTTGGCGTGCTCGCGCAGCCGCTCGATGCCCGCCTCGTCGACCTCGATGGCGGAGAACATGCGCGACGTGGCCTGCTCGAAGACGCGGTCGAGCGCGGCGATCGCATTCATGTCGAGCGCGGCTTCCATCTCGCGCAGCAGCCCGAACGCGCGCTGCGTGATGACGGCCCGCCCGTGCACCCCCTCGCCCGCCATGTCGGCGATGATCTTCTGCAGCTTGGGGCTCCTGACCACCTCTTCGCGCAGGCGGTCCGCCGGCTTGCGCACGGCGCCGACGATCGACCGCCGCTCGCGCTCGAGGCGCCGCAGGAGCGTGTACGTCAGGCGCCGCACCAGCACGTCGTCGCCAGGCGCGCCCTGCTCGCGCGCGAGGAAGTCGGCGAGGTCGACCGGCTCGCCCGAGCGCAGCGTCGCGTGGCGGAAGTTGGCGAGAAACTGCGCGATGGACCGCATCTGCCCCGGCCACTGGCTCGGCCCGAAGAGCGCGTCGACCACGTTGGCGCCGTGCGTCCCCGCGCTGCGCGACCACACGAAGACCTGGGGGACGAGCAGGATGCGGCGGCTGGAGCGCCGCTGCAGATCGAGCAGCGCGCGCACGAGGTGATCGCCCTCGGTCTGACCGCGCCCGCTGCCCTCGAGGGGATGGGGCGGCCGCTTGAGGAAGAGCGCCGCGCTGGCGCCCGACGCGACGGCTCGCTCGAGGTCCGCCACGTCGCTCCCGGGCGTCCGCGGACGCAGCGCGTTGAGCCAGCCGCGCCCCATCGGCTCGAGGATCCACAGCCCCAGATCGTTCGCGAACCGGACGTGCGGCAGGTGATGGCGCTTGGTCAGGTAGTCGAGCGCCAGAAAGTCGACGAACGAGAGGCTGCGCAGGACGTAGACGACCGTCCCGCGCGCGTCGGCCTCGCGCACGGCCCGTGTCCACGCCTCGTCGACCTCGATGCGCTCGAAGAAGCGCTGGTAGACCCACGCCAGGAAAGGGTTCGGATCGTAGGAGACGAGGGGGCGGTCCATCGTGACCTGTCGCCCGCGGCCCCGGCGCCCTCAGTGGCCCGCGAAGACCTGCTGCGTCATCTGGACGAACTTCTTCTCGGAGTTGGGCGTGAGGCCCGTCTGCGGGTACGGCCACTGGATGTTGAACGCCTGCACCTGCTGGCACGACAGCGAGACGAGGATGTTCGCGGGCGCCGGGTTGTTCGGCTGCGCGATCGAGATCCCGAGCTCGGCGTACATGCAGTTCTGCGCCGGGGTGCCGAAGTTCGACTTGTGGCCGAGGGTGTCGAGGATCGAGCTCTGCACGCCGGAGTCGGTGACCGGTTGCCACGCGATGATCGGGAACCCCTGGGCGCCCATCTCCGGCGGGAAGCGCTGCGTGTTCTGCGCGGCGGGCGCGGGGGCGGCGGAGCCCGGGAGGAGCCCGGGCGGCAGGAGGCCCGGAGGCAGCAGCGACGCGCCCGCGGTGATCCACTGCTGGATCTGCGGCGGGAGGTTCATCACGCCTCCCGCGGGGCTGGCCGTCGTCGCGGCCGGGGGCGAGAAGTTCTGCAGACGGTAGAGGGTCATCTGCGAGCCCTTCATTTGGTCGAACGGCGGCGACAGCGACGAGCAGCCGGTCGCGGTCGTCAGGGCAACGCCCGCGAGCGCGAGCTGGGCGAGCAGGGAAAGGCGAGTGGACCAAGTCATCGGGTGGGGGCCTCCGTGAACCTTTCGGGGCGCCACTATATCCGAGAACGCCGGGGGGCGGGCGGATGCTACGGCCCCTATCCTGCGAGGCAGAGTGCGTCGTGACGCGACGGAAAAGGCTGGCCTTATCCGAGGCGAAGTGCTCCGCCGCACGCTGCGCTTGTCCATTCCATCGGGCGCAAGTCCTGTTCCCGCGGGGCTTGCTCGCTCCGTCGGCCCCCGGGGACGATCGCTCGTGCGCGGGGGCGCGAGGCTTCCGCGCGACGTTCGGCGAGACGCCGCACCGCTACCTCCAGCGTCGCCGGGTCGAGCGATCGATGTACCTGCTGCGCGAGACCGAGCGCAGCGTGACCGAGATCTGCATGGAGGTCGGCTTCACGAGCCTCGGCACGTTCGGCCGGACCTTCCGCGACATCGTCGGCGTGTCGCCGACCGCCTACCGCCGCGGCAGCGAGCCGGCGAAGGCGGCCGTGCCGACCTGCTTCACGATGGCCTGGTTGCGGCCGAGCAGTTTCGGAGAAGACGACGCCGTCGAGTGAACCTAGAGTCGCGGTATGAAGAACTTCGCCGCGATCACGGGGCGGCCTGGTGATGAAGACGGACGACTGCTTCGGCCTCTACGAGAGGCTCAAGGCCAAGGGCGTCGAGTTCACGCAGGAGGCGATGGAGCACGGATACGGCACCGACTGCGGCATCCGCGACCCGTTCGGCAACCAGATCCGCGTGCTGCAGCCGAAGGCTCGGAAGGGCTAGGCAGGCTCGCGCGCGAGAGACTCAGGGAGCCTCGTAGGCGCCCAGGGTGCACGCGCCGGCGTTCTTGCGCGGCTGCTCGCGCTGATCGGTCGAGGGGCAACCGGTGCCCTTGCCGATGGCCGGGCTGCCGCTCGCGGGAGCCATCGTCTCGGTCGGGCCGCCGTTGCTCTGGAGGGGCCCGAGCATCGGGTCCGACGCGAGCACGGAGCTCGTGCACGGGGAGCTCGGGTCGCCGGGGTACTCCATGTTCGCGCCGGCGCCGCCGTGCGTGTGATCGCAGCTCACCTCGCCCTCGAGCGAGCCCCTCGTGTTGCCCGCGACGAGCACGTTCTGCAGGGTCACGCCCGTATCGCCCCCGGCCATGCCGTTGCCGGCGTTGTTCGCGACGGTCACGTTGAGCAGCGTCCCGGTGATCCCGCCGGCGAACCAGACGCCCCCGCCCATCGCCGCGGTGTTGCCGGCGATCGTGTCGTTCGTCACCTTCGCGATCGCGTCGTGGCCGAACCAGATGCCGCCGCCGAAGTGGGCGGTGTTGTTCGAGATGGTCGTGCCGGTCATCGTGATCGTGGCGTATTCGAGGTAGAGGCCGCCCGCGTTGCCGGTCGTCGGGTCCACGTGGTTGCCGTCGAAGACGCAGCGGTCGATGTTCACCGCCTCGTCGTGGTACGCGACGCGGAAGATGGCGCCGCCCGACGCGTTCGCCTCGTTCTTCGAGAAGGTGTCGCCGCACATGGTCCACGAGACCATCGCGCCGTCGTAGGACATGGCGCCGCCGTCGCCGCCGTTGCCCGGGTTGCCGCCCGTGCCGATCGCGCTGTTCTCGAGGAACGTGCTGTTCACGACCGTCACGTTCTCGTCCTGCGTGCCGATGGCCCCCCCGTTGGAGCCGACGTTGCCGGTGAACGTGCTGCCCACGACGACGAGCGTCCCGATGCCCTGGCCGTTGATGGCGCCGCCGGACACGTCCTGCCCGCTCGTCGCGCACTGGTTGTTCGTGAAGGTGCAATCGATGACCGTCAGCGAGCCGCCGTCCTCGAAGATGGCCGCGCCGCCTTCCTTGGTGGACGTCGTGTTGGGCACGTCGGTCGTGTAGCCGTCGGTGAAGGCGAGGTTCTGCGCCGTGAGGAGCGGCGTCGCCACGTTCCAGGCGCTCGTGATGTGCAGGATGCGGCTCTTCTTGCCGCCGCTCAGGGTGACGAGGTGCCCCCCGTCGATGGTGGTGTCCGTCGCGACGGGCACCTCCTTGGTCACCGTGATGGTCGCCGGCGCGGGGCCGCAGTCGAAGGTGACGATGCCGCCCTTGGCGACGGCCGCGTCGAGGGCCGCCTCCGTGCAGCTCGTGGGCGTTCCGCTGCCGACCACGGTCGTCGGCCTGCTGGTGTCCACGGGCACGACGGGCGGCGTGCACGTCTGCGCGGGAGGCGGCGCCATTCCGCCGTCGCCGGCTGCAGCGCCGCCGCCCCCGCCGTTGCCGCAGGCAACCGCGAGCACCACCGGAGCGCAGATCCAGAGGCCCCTCACCAGCCAAGGATAGCAGCGTGGGGTCCTCGTCGGTCAGTCCGCTGGCCACAGTCGCCCCAGGACGGGCCGAAGGTGCAGCCCCCGATCGCGCCGGCCAGCGCGAGGATGAGGATGCGACGGCGAAGGCCCCCCGGCATGACTCCGCGGAGCGATCGTGAGCCGGCGGTCACGGGCCTGGCCGCGAGGACGGCTGGGGCGTAGAGACACGGCCGGAGCCATCGCTCGGCAGGAAGATCGCCCACGCGTCGTCGGCGCCGACGCCATCTTCCGGCGCGATCGTGTGCGCGGCGATCTCGTCGCCTCGAAGGGCCGCGACCCGACTCCACGCCGCCCCGACGAAGCCGCTGTCCGGCGCCGGAGGTTGCCGGCGCAGATCGCGCTCGCGCCGCGTGGTCTCGTCGATCCAATCTCCGAGCGACATCCACGCGCTGCTCCCCGCCTTGACAACATCGAGGCGGACCGTGGGCGAAAAGAAGACGGCAACCGGGCCTGGGGCACCTGGGCCTGGGAGGCTCGTCGCCGGGTCTATGCATCCGCCGCGGCTTTGCGCGTAGGCGCGGACCCGCACGAAGTACACTCTGCCCGGGCCGAGATCGGCCCGAAGCGCATCGTCGTTCGCGCCGTCTGGGATGGGCGGGCCAGCCATCGTTAGAGGCGCCGCACCGAAGTAGTGCCAACCGGCAGGAACGGAGACGACGACCCAAGTCCTCGGATCGACGTCGGCCAGCCATCGCCCACGCTCGTCGGTGATGCGCACGCTCAGGTCGGCCCGATCTTGGTGATGCTCGAAAGAGGCCGTGCAGAGGCCCTCGGCGCCGCCGATCCAGACTGCGGGGGTCGGACGGACGAACACGACCGTGGCCTCACCGCGTGGAACGTCGACCGAAGGGGTCGAGTCCGGGCGCATGAGCGGGGAATGATAGAGACCGCAGCCGACTACAGCGACAGCACCCAGCGAGGCCACGACGGCCGCATGCATTGCGTGCACGGGCCCCGTTCTCGTCTCGCCCGACTCGGGTATCGGCAGGCGTCCGTCGTGGAGGAAGCGCCGCAGGGCGTTCTGTTGCTGACGTGAGCTCGGAAAAGGCCGCCTCCACGTGAGCTTCATGAGCTTCCAGCCTCGGCTTTGTCCCATGTCCGGTATATGACAACATGAGGGCCTATTTGGCGATCACGCTGCAGATCACGTGGCGCGCCTGCAGGTCCGCGATGCTGCGCCGGTCTCGCGGCGGGATGTCGCGCCCGCCGATCGCCGCGGTCCACACCTCCTGGTGTGAACACGATGCGCTCGAGCATCGTCCTCACGTCGGGCTCGGGGCCCACGAACTCGTGCACGACGTGCCCGGGGCGGACGGGCCGGTCGAGGGCTTCGTCGGAGAGCGTGGCCGCGTTCTCGAGCAGGCGCGCGGTCTGCCAGTGGTCGTGCTCGAGCGGATCGGCAGCGAGCGGTTGCTCGATGTGCTGCGGTCATCGCGCGACGAGATGGCGGCCAAGAACGAGCGGTTGGAGGCGGCGCGCCGGATGCGGCAGTGTGTCCAAGGGGGCCGCGAGCAGCAAGAGGCGCGGCGCCCCATACTCGCCCTTCGGGGCTCATGCGGCGTTCACTGCCACTGGAACGGCCCACTCACTGGCGTGGGAGGAGAGAGGCTCAGTTGGTCGGCCAGTTCCAGTGGGGTTGAACGTCGAGATGACCCCGAAGGCCCGTTAGGTAGTGCCTCGCGTCACGGGGTCCACCAGCGACTCCAGGTCCGACACCAACGTCGGGTCCGTCTGCACGAGCGGAGGCCGGCCTGCTCCCGGACGACGAATCCTCT
>JAJYCT010000217.1 GCA_021778125.1 Myxococcales bacterium | reverse complement strand
GCGAGCCCACCGAGCAGGCCTCCACCAAGGCCCTACCCGAGGCGAACGGCGCATGACACAGGCGACCACCAGGGGGGCTCGCACGGCGCGTCAAGGGCCCTCGGGACGTCGCTCGCGGATGGCTTACCCTACAGCGGCATCCCGAGGGCCTGCGGGCAGAGCAGATCCGCGCCGAGCTGGGGCTGCCGCCGGCGGCCTTGCCGCGCCCTCTCGCCGAGGGGCTCGCGACGGGGAAGCTCCGCAAGAGGGGGATCAAGCGAGCGACGACCTACCTGGTGGGACACAAGGGGGGGCGGTGACTCGAGCGGACGGCGCGGCCGTCGGGCGGTTCGGCTCGATCGGCGCGCTGCCGATCACACGCCGTGCAACGGGAAGCGCTTGCCCCCGATGACCGCGGTGATCTCCAGTTCCCCACCGAGAGCCGCGACGTAGCGCCGCAAGGCAGAGAGTTTGTGATCGGCGGCGCCTTCGAAGTGCGAGAGGGCACTCTGTGACAGGTTCGATTCTTCGGCGACCTGCTCCTGGGTCTTGCCGGCGAGGCGGCGCAGTTCCCGCAGGCTCACCTGCAACTCGTTGTCGCGGGCTTGCTCGAGGGTCGTTGGCTTCGGAAGGCCATGGACCAGCGCATAGAGCGCTTCGGTGGCGATTCCGATGTCACCCTTCGGCCACTCGACCGCGCCGTGATCGACGAGCACCTCTCGGAACACCCGCTCGTTCTGGATCGCCGTGAACGGCTTGCGACGGAGGTGTCCAGAGAGGTCGGCGATGCCGCTCGTTCCGTCGGAGAACGTGACGGCGAGACGGTGCCCCTGCAGGGGCTCAGCGCTTCGAACCTTGATCATGACGACACTCTCATGGGTTGAGGCGATTCCAAGCCGCCTGAGCGAGGGCTCGGTTGGCGGCCAGCCACTCCTGCGCTTGGCGCAGCTTGCTTCCCGGGAGCGAACCGGCGAGCACCTCCCCGGAACCGATCACCAGCTGCGCTTGTTCGTCACCGTAGATGGCGTGGACATGGGGCGGATGATGATCCTCGGCGTAGACGTAGAACAGGATCCCGAGGGCTTCGCCGATTCGAGGCACACGCCAAAAATATGAGGCCAGAATCATATCAGTCAAGGCTCATGTTGGCCGACAGGGCCCACCTGAACCGCGCCCCCCGGGGTGGGTGGGCAGCTCTGCTGGCGAAGTCGTCGAGTACCGACCGAGTGGATCGCGCAAACGGACCGGCTACTCGACTCGGCCCGGGAAACCTCCAGCGAGTTCGCGTCGGGCAGAGCGGGGCAGTCGTGGAATCCGGCGTTGCCGGCGCCTCTGGAGAGCCTTCGCTCTGCACCACACGAGCGCCTCACGCGCGGTGGAGCGGCAGCGGTCAGACAGGCCGTCGCCAAGGCGAGCGCCGCGCTCGCGGGCGCCGGCGCATCCGCGCTCGCCGCGCGTCTCCCGGCCTAGAGGAAGCCCTCATACTCCAGCGAGCTGCGCGGCACTTTGGCTCGACCCACAGCGAGCTTCAGAAGGTCGTCGACGCGAACTCGCTCGAGTGAGGTCGGCGCTGTCGAGGCCCGCCCGGCGCAGGTTGACCGTAAGCGACGCCTGAAGGGTCCCTAGGGGCATCCGGCCGCGCTGGAGGCTCAGCTGCCAACTATCGGAAGACAATGACCTTCCGGCCCGATCGCTTGCGTGCGAGTAGTCTGTCGAAGCGGGGCGCGGGCGGCAAGGACGCATCATCCGACGTAACGAGCCTTCGGGGTCCGCCGGAAGTTCAACGCTACTGGAAGCTGTCGGACCAACTGGTCTTCGAGGCAAGGGATACCTCGCAGTGCACGACGATGAAGCGTCGCGAACGTTGCTCGATCTCGTGGCGTGGCTTGCGCTGAACAGTACGCATGCCCGGGGCCTCTCGGCAGGTGACGTCGAGCAACTCATCTCCGAACCGTGGAGCGCCGCCCCCGGAGGTCTCGGGTTCTCAGGGTACGCTACGCGACAGAGTTTGTCGAGGGCTGGTGGGATTCCCGCGTCCGTGCTGGGCGGCTCGTGTGGAGCGGCGCGGCCGCTCGCTTCACCTCATCCGCAGGCTGAGCACGAGATGGTGGCGCGCTGGAGCGAGAGGGTCTCGTAGAGGACCCGGAGGTCAAGTGGCCACCCAATTAACGCCGACTCCAAGCACGAGCACGACCGGGTCTTCTTCACGGCACTGTACGAGGCGACCGACGGGAACCTCACCGAGATCGCCCGGCGAGCGCGGGTGAACCGGGAGACGGTGCGCGCATACCTGCGCACGCACCGCATTGGCACCTACGCCCGCTCGGGGCGGTAGAGTTGCGGGCGGTCAGTGTGTGCGCCCACCGCCCTACTCGCCGCTAGCGTCGCTCGCCGACCCGTCCGGGCAACCGGAGATACAAGGCGACGGGCAGTTGGTAGAGCACTGCCCCGCTATGCAACAGGGGCCGAAATAGACCGGACAGGAGCATGCCGGAGGCACGACGGCTCCAGACCCCCATGGGGTTTTCGACACGTCGCTAACGTACTGCTTGGCAGAGTTTCTGTTAATCGCATCGCCGCCGCACCAACAGGTAGACGTCTGGCAGTAGTTGCCGAACTGGACGGGGAATCCGCCCGCATCCGATATGCAATCGGAGGCCGTAGAGCACGACGTGTCATAGTTAGCTGCCGAGATCTCGCAGTAGGCGACTGCATCGTAGGCTGCCGCGTCCGTGGCGTCGCCACCCGCGTCGGCTGGGGAGGTGGCAACGTCCGCATCAAGGCCGCTGTCGGCCGGAGAGCCGCCAGAAGAGCCGCCGATCGAGCCGCCACACCCCCAGCCTGCAAGAGGAACGGCAAGCATGCACCAGACGGCACATCTGCCAAGGAGGTCGCGAGCCATGAGCATTGGTCTAGCACGCCAGGCGTCGTGGGAAGCCTTCCTGCCGCGAGACGAACGGGACTATTGGTAGTTCTCCCAGTAGTCGACGAACCAGTAGTCGTTGTTCGTCGGCGGATCGCCATTGATGGGGTACGGAATGGCCAGGAGATCGCCCGTGCCGCCGTACAACGATATGAACTTCCAGTCGTCAGTGGTAACGTCCGCGTAGGCGCCGCCAACGCGATAGCCGTACGTTCCCATATGGGTGTTGGAGAACCAGTCCAGGTTCCACCCATCAGGCTTCTCGACGATGGACTCCAGCGTCGCCCACTGAGTGCCGTACCCGCTCGGGGCCTTGTAAGGCCCCTCGCGGGCTTCGTTACCGGACACGAAGTCGTAGAACCAGTAATTCGCGTATCCACCGTTGACGTTCAGATAACCGTTCTGATCGCATGGTTCGCCCCAGACCTCGAACTCGTCCTGCGAGTTGAACGGGAACGCAGGCGACAAAGCAATTTCTGGACCAGGTATGTACTCGTGCCAAGCGAAGAACGTGGAGCCGGAGCTTAGGTAGTACCCGTCACCATTGGACCACACTCCATTCTGGATGAGTGACCCGTTGCCGAAGCCGCCCATACCGCCCCATGTCGGCGAGCAGGCCGTCGAAACGGGGTGCGGGCGTCGAGGGGGGGCGCCCTGACGTAACGCGCCTTAGCGGCTCAAGCGGCGTTCAATGCTACTGGAATGGCGCACTCACTGGCTGGACGAGCACCGCGAGCCACGAGCTGCTCGAGATGCTCGTCAACCCCGAGGGGCAGCTCGGCGTGTGCCTGTACAGCCATGACGAGGGCTACCGGACGTACGCCTACGAGGTGTGCGATCCGTGCCAGGACGACGCTCAGTGCTACAAGGTCGACGGCGTCTGGGTGTCGGACTTCGTGTACCCCGCCTGGTTCGAGACCTGGCGCGAGAAGAGCGGCAAGAAGGGCGCGCGGAAGGTGCACTTCGATCACAAGCGGCACCTCTCGGGTCCCCTCGAGATCGCGAAGGGGGGCTACGCGGCGTATGTCAGCGCGCGCAAGGACACGTGGATCAACGACCACGGCGGGCACCGGGTGCCGGGGATGGACCCGGTCGACGGGCTGGCGCGCGGCGGGAGTCGCAAGCTCCTGCGCGCGGTGCCGCGCCACGAGTGGAAGCGGAGTCGCTGGTAGCCCCGCTCGGCGTCGCATCGGCCCGGCGTGAACCCGCGGAGACCTCCCCGTGAACCCGCGGTCTCGCCGGCCTCCGGTGCCCGCGGATCTCACGGGGTTTCCTGGCCGGCCCGTCCCTTGCAGCCGGGCGGGCCGTGCGCCTCGTCGTCCTCGTGACCGTGTCCGCGCTCGGCGGCGCCGCCGGCTGCGGGCTCTTCGACGACACGTGCGCGGGCAACACGCTCGTGGCGTCGGATACCCCTGCGCTCGCGGGCGGGCAGCTCGACGCGTGGATGCAGCAGACGTGCAGCACGCAGGAGGACGACCTGTGCAGCGAGGGCATCCCGCGCGACAACTCGCTGATGCTCTGCAGCCACGATCGGTCGGTGCGCGCGACCGACGGGGGCGCCTTCCAGGCCCTCAAGTGCGACTTCTACTCGGACGCCAAGTCGTGCCACAGCGGGTCGATCGAGAGCCACGTCCCGCCGAACCTGCCGGTGCCGCCGCCGCCGGGGTGAGGCGGGGCCGTCGGCTGCGCACCGGCGGCCCCGGGACGATCCTCACCGCTCGCTGCCGCTCGGGCTCCGGCGCGAGCGCCGGCGACGTGCACCCACGGCGCCGGCCATCGCGATCACGCCGAGCGCGACGAGCGACGGCGAGAGCCCCGCTTCGTGCGCGCCGACGGTCACGCAGCCGCAACCGCCGCTGCTGCCCGGGTTGCCCCCGGCCGCGCCGCCGTCACCCTCCGCGTCCGCCGTCGAGCCGTCCGACTCCGTCGTGCCCGAGTCGCTCCCGACGACGCTGCCGGAGTCACCTCCATCCACGAAAGGACCCCCTCATGGACCCCCTCGACATCATGCGAACCAAGCCGACCCCTGAGGCGGTGCGCGCGCGATGAACTGGTTGTCGTGCGCGCGCCCGGGCCACCCCTCGACCCAGAGCGTCATCGTCACGAGAGCCATGCCCCTAGAGATCGCGGCTGCTTCCCGCGCACGCCTGCATCGCGGCGGCCTTGCACGCGTCGAGGTCGCTCGTCAGGCACGACGCGCAGGCGAACACCGCATCGCCGATCTCGTAGTAGGCGCTCGTGCACAGCGAGGGGGACTCGCCGTACCAGCAGAACGCGAGGTTGAGATTTCCGCCGGCGCACGGTTGCAGGCCGTACCCCTCACACTGGACGCTGCTCACCGGGCTGCTCGCGCCCGCGCCGTCGCACGCGGCCATGCAGTCGAGCGTCTCGCAGCTGCCGACGTGCTTTCGACATTCGCTGCACGACGGCGTGATCTGCGACTGACACCGGGCCAGGCACCTCGCGTCGCTTGCACTGCACGAACACTGACAGGACCAGTATGCGCTGCAGGTCGACGCGATGCACGTCGCGTCGGAGGCGCATTCACGCTGCGTGCACTGCCAGCACGCAGCGGTCACGCTCGCGCACGACGGCCCGCCGTAGGGGGGCGCCGGACTGCTGCTGCAAGCCAGGGCGAGCGCAATGGCTCCGAAGGGAGGCGGGACGAGCACCTTCGCCATCGGGCCCATGCCAGCTCATCGTAGCGCGGCGAATCGCCTGTCGAAACGGGGCGCGGCCGGCAAGGAGCGTCGCCCGGACGTGCCGGTCGCTGGCTCGCCGCTCCTTCGAAGGAGCCCTCACTCCGGCAGCGCGTCGTACAGCTTCGCCAGGTCGAGGACCGCTCCGGTCGACAGCTCCACGGTCCCTTGCGTGACGTCGGCGTACTCCCAGCTGCCCGAGGGCAAGCGCCGGTACCGCTCGACGCGCGCCTCGCGCTGGCTCACCAGGACGTATTCGCGGAGCGAGGGGACGAGCTGGTAGTCGGTCCATTTCTCGCCGCGGTCGTACTCCTCGGTGGACGGCGAGAGCACCTCGACGAGGAGCGTCGGGTTGGTGATCGTCTCGCCCGAGCCGTCCGCGGGATCGCGCTCGATCGGCCCGCAGACGACGGTCGCGTCCGGGTAGGTCGTCCTGCCGGTGGCGAGGACCCGCACCCTCAGGTCCGACTGGAAGGCCACGCAGCCGGGGCCGCGGCCCGCCTCGAGCGCGGCCGAGACGCGTGACGCCAGCGCGCTGTGGCGCAGCGACCCGCCGGCCATCGCGAGGATCTCTCCGTCGCAGAACTCGTGCTTCGTGGGGCTGTCGCGCTCGAAGGCCAGATACTCCGCGTAGGTGTAGTGATGCCGGGGGCGGGGGCGAGCGACCATTTCCGCCTCACGACTGTGCGCCCCGCGGCGGGAGAAGTCGAGGCGGCCAGGAGGGCTCAGCGCGCCCTCGCCAGTTGGGTCGGCGGGTTCCCGTGGGGTTGAACGTCGCAATCGCCCCGAAGGCCCGTTACGTCGGACGAGGAGTCCTTGCCGCCCGCGCCCCGCTTCGACGGACTACTCGCCGACGGGGCGACGATGCACATGCGGCAGACGCCGTGAGACGGTTCCCTGGTTCGTCCATCGCTACGCCCTCACTCCGTGGGGCCCGGACGAGGCTACGGGGCGCGACGGTCCCTGACCAAGGGTCTAGAATGTCCTCGCCGCGCGCCCCCGCGCGTCCGACCGAAGGAGCGTCTCATGCACTCGCCTCCGCGCGCCCGCCCGGCGCTCGTGGTCCTCGTGGCGATCTCCGCGTCGATGGTCCTCGCCGGATCGAGCGCATCGTGCGGCGGAGGGGGAGGCAGCAACGCCCCCACCTCCGACGGCGGCCCCGGCGTCGACGCAGGACCCACGGGCGACGGTCCGTCGGGCTCCGACGCGCCCGGTGGCGGAGACGCGGGCGATCCCTGCGCCGTGAGCACGGGCGGCGTCTCCGGCTCGACGGCGCTGACGGCGGTGTGGGCCAACGAGGGCGGCGACAAGGTCACGCAGGACGAGCTGCGCGCGACCGGGCACGCGACCGCGGTGGTCAACAGCGTCTGGGACGGCCAGTGCATCAAGGTCTTCGGCGCCGAGAACGAGGTCGTGTCGTTCGACGTGGTGCTCGAGGCCGCGACGTCGACGGCCTCGAAGGTGAGCGTGAGCCTGGGCAACCTGACCGGCCCAGGCGGCGCGGTCCTCCGGTCGGCGCCGCGCGCCACCGCCAAGCTGTTCGACTGGACGACCACCGAGGCCGAGCTGTTCTACGTCCGCTACCTGCAGATCAAGGGCCTGAGCCAGCAGGCGTACGGCACGCTGGCGTCGTGGCAGGAGGCCACGTTCCCCAGGCGCGCGCAGTGCCCGGGAATGACGCAGGCCACGCCGGACTCCAAGCCCACCGGCGCGGGGTGCGCGTGGGCGCAGCGCCCCGTCGCCGACAGGTATTACCCGGACATCGCGGTACCGCTCGAGCTCGTGTCGACGTTCGACGTCGCGGCGGCGCACAACCAGTCGATCTGGGCGGACGTGTACATCCCGAAGACGGCGCCCTCGGGCATCTACGGCGGCCTGCTCACCGTCTCGGAGAACGGGAGCGTGACCCACAAGGTCCCGGTCAGCCTGCGCGTGCGCAACTTCGCGCTGCCCGACGCGCCGAGCGCCAAGACGATGCTCTTCACGTCCAGCGGCGACATCGCGCCGCGCTACGGCAGCGGCCTGACGTCGACGGCGCTCCAGAACGAGCGCCTGATGGCGCACCGGCACCGGATCTCGCTCATCGGCGACGACGCGAACCAGACGGGCACTCAGCCGGGCGCCGACTACGTCGGCGTGCTCGACGGGTCGACCTTCACGGCGGCCAACGGCTACGCGGGGCCGGGCGTGGGCACGGGGCAGGACGTCTACTCGATCGGCACCTACGGCGGCCTCACGGGGGGCTCGACGCAGCAGCAGTTCACCGACGCGTTCAACGGCTGGGAGGCCTGGTTCCAGGCGAGCTCGCCGAAGACCGAGCGCTTCGTCTACCTCTGCGACGAGATCGACTGCACCCAGGGCACGCCCACCCTCGCGACGCAGCTCCAGTGGTGGAGCGCGATCACCGGCGTGGGCGGCCAGCTGCACACGATGGCCACGCAGCCGCTGCTCGACGCGCCGGCGACGCTCAGCGATCCCACCTCTTCCTGGCCCTTCAGCGACGGGCACAGCGGCGGCGGCACGTCGACGGGCGGCACGACCGCGGCCGATCAAATGGCCGCCGACGCGGTGATCGCGGCGGAGCCGGCGCGGCGCATCTTCGCGTACAACGGGCAGCGTCCGGGCGCGGGCTCGTGCGCGACGGAGGACGACGGGGTGGCGCTGCGCGAGCAGCCCTGGGGGCAGTACAAGAAGAAGATCGATCGCTGGTTCTGGTGGGAGGCGACCTACTACGACGACAACCAGCAGGGGCTCGGGGCCGTGGACCTCTTCACGAGCGCGAACACGTTCGGCACGACGTCGACGGATCCGGCGTACGGCGAGGCGGGGGGCGCCAACGGCAACGGGGTGCTGATGTACCCCGGCACGGACACGATGTTCCCCGCGAGCTCGTACGGGATCGCGGGGCCGATCGCGAGCCTGCGCCTGAAGCACTGGCGGCGCGGGATAGAGGACGTGGACTACCTGACGCTCGCGGCGGCCAAGGACCCGGCCGCGGTGGCGGCGCTCGTCGACAAGATGATCCCCAAGGCGCTGTGGGAGCAGCAGTGCCACGATCCGGTGAGCGACTGCTCGTACACCTATGCGCCCATCAGCTGGAGCGACGACCCGGACGACTGGGAGGCCGCGCGGGCGGCGCTGGCGCACATCATCGACGGGCAGTAGCGGCCCGCCCGCTACCGCGTCCGCCGGGCCACCTCGTCGAGCGCGAGCAGCAAGCGCGCCACGGCGGGTAGTGCCTCCAAGGGTCGCGCGTCGACGGACGCGACATACTCCCCGTCAGCGGCTCACGGGGCGTTCAATGGCCAGTTGGTCGGACAGCTTCCAGTAGCGTTGAGCTTCCGGCGGACCCCGAAGGGGGGGGAGAGGGTAGCTCGCCGGACGCCGTCGGAAGAGACACGGGGAGCGCCTTCGGCTTCGTTCGCGCCCATGCGCTACAATGTTCCCGTGGAGCCGCTGCGCCGCGACGATCTCGAGCAGGCGTGGGCCCCTGGACCGAGCGCCCCGACGCGCTCGTTGCCGATGCGCAGATGAGCGAGGAGGTGCTCTGGGCGCCCTACGTCATCGAGCCGGAGCCGGGCCGCTGGACTCTCCTCTACTACGCGGACCTGCTCGACGATGATCCGACGCGCGGGGTGCGCCTGGCCGAGAGCACAGACCTCTGGCACTGGCAGCGCGTCCAAGCGACGGCAACCCCCGGCGCACGCCCGCCCGGAGGTCGCGATCCGTTCGTGCTTCGCGTTGCAGATCACTGGCTGCTCTACTCCGTCGGGAGCGACGCGACCTCGCATGGTCAGATCCTCGTCGCCGAAAGCGGGAGTGGAGTCTTCGACGCATGGTCCCCCGCAACGCCCGTCCTCACGGACCCGGTGGCTGCGACCCCCTGGCGGCGCGGCAACCTGCAAAGCCCGTTCGTCGTCGTCTACGACAGGCAGTTTTACCGTAAGCCATCCGCGAGCGACGTCCCGAGGGCCCTTGACGCGCCGTGCGAGCCCCCCTGGTGGTCGCCTGTGTCATGCGCCGTTCGCCTCGGGTAGG
>JAJYCT010000216.1 GCA_021778125.1 Myxococcales bacterium | reverse complement strand
CGTTGAGGAAGATGTCGGCCCGCTGATAGAGGCTCGGCATCTCGGGCCGGCCGACGCGGCCGCAGAACTCCACCTGGCGAAGGCCGAGCTCCCGCGCCAGAGCGCGCAGGGGTGGCTCGCGCGTCTGCTGCCCGCCTCCACGGCGAAGACGGTGCGCTCGGTGGCGGCCGTGCCGCTCGGGGATCCGGGCCGCACGCCTACCTGGGGGCCGCTGACGTTCGAGCCGTCAGGCAAGCTGCTCGTGCGCACGCGCGCCGGCGTCGTACGGGTCGACCCCGACGCGGGCGACGAGGTGGACGCCGACGGCGTGGCCCCCTGGTCCCCTGCGGTCACCTCGCCCGACGGGCGGCTTCGCTGGTCCGACGCGTACGACGCCTGCGACGGGGTCTCGTTGCACGCGACCTTCGCTCTCGTCAACGGCGAACCGGACCGCGATCTCGCGCTGCCCGTGGCCCCGCCGCTCGGCAGTCGATGCGCGGGCCCCCGCGGCGCCGAGGCACGCGTCCTGCCGATCGCGTGGGGCCTGGGCGGGCTCGAGGCCCTCGTCGAGGACGAGCTGGTCCTCGTCGCGTCCGACGCCTCGCGCGCATCGCCGCTGGCCGCCTCGCTCGCCGCGCCTGCGCCGCCGGGCGCGCCGCGCTCGGTCGACGGCAAGGCCCTCGTCGTGCCCACGGGCGCGGGCCTGGTCGTGCGCGCCGGGGGGAAGGCTCGCTGGCTGCGCGCGCCCGAGCTCGACGGCACGTACGGCGAGCAGCACGGCTGCGTCGTGAGCTCCGATGCGACCCACGTCGCCTGCGTCCGGGCGGCGAGGGCGTGGGTGGGCGCCTGGGACGCGCCCTGACGCCTACTTGTGCACGCAGATCACGTCGTCGACGTCGCGCGTGCTCTGCAGGCACTGTACCTTGTGGTCGGTGCAGCGCACGACGAGCACCCCGTGCGCGAGCAGGGCGCCCGGCGTCGAGCCCGCCGAACGCGCGATCGCCTGCTTGGGCAGCGAGGCGTCGCAGCCCTTCTCCAGGCGCACGTCGACGAGCCGCCCGCTCGAGATGACGTCGGGCCGCCCCATCCCTCGCAGCGAGTCGGCGAGGGCCTTCGCGTAGTCCGGGTCCGCGGGCGCGTCGCCGGGCCGCGGGGCCTGCATGGCGGCCATGTACTGGATGGCCTGGAGCTGGACCTCCTGGGGCATCGTGATGGTCACCGTGGGGCTGCTCGTCGGCACCGGCCGCGGGGGCATCAGGCGCCCGGCGTCGCGGACCGCCGGCGCGGACGCCGCGACAGGCGGGGCGCTCGAGGCCGCGGGCACGACCTTCCAGGTTGCCTCGGCGTCGAGGTCCGCGAGCGGTCCGCTCTTGTCGCAGGCCGAGCCCGCCGTCAGCACGAGGAGCACGAGCGCGCGCTTCATGGGGCGATTCTGATACGATAAGCCCCTGTGCGGAAGCTCGCCGTTGCGGTCGCGTGGGCGTTCGTCGCGCACCCGGCGAGCGCACGGGCGGAGGACGACGGCGGAGCGGTGCGGGCCGCGATGACGTGCGACCACGCCGACCCGCCGGGGCGCGTGCGCTGCGACGTCGAGGCGCGCGTCCCGACCGGCCGGACGATCCGCTGGGGCGACGTCGTCATCGTCCGCACCCCCGCGTTCGCGAGCGCCCTGCGCGGCCGCATCGGCCCGCGCGACGCCTCGGCGCGCGAGCCCGACACCTGGCGATGGGCGCTGGCGCTGGTGGCGCGCGAGCGGGGACAGGGCGAGGTCGAGGGGCGCGTACGCCTCGTCGTCTGCGAGCAGGCCAAGTGCGCGCCCGCCGAGGTAGCGTTTACGGCCCGGCTGGTGGTCGGCGAGTAGACGGCGCGAAACTTGGCCCGCCGCGCGCCGCCGGTCGGACAATGGCGCCGCGATGCTGCTGCCCGGACGCCTGAGGACCACGACGCTCGGCGACCTGCTGGGCGTGCTGCACCGCGCGGAGGCTACCGGCACGCTGGAGCTCGTCGAGGACCGCGGGCGCACGCACCGCGTCCACGTGGCCGCGGGGCTCGTGGTGTCCGTCGAGATCGACGGCGCCGCCGCGTCGCTCGCGGAGATCCTCCGGCAGGATCGCGCGGCCGACGACGACGTCCTGCGCCGATCGCTGCTGCGCGCGATGGCGTCGCGTCGCCTGCACGGCGACGTCCTCGTCGACGAGTTCCGCCTCTCGCCCTCGGTCGTGGGCAACGCCCTGCGCCGCCAGCTCCTCGGCCGCCTGGCCATGCTCGACCAGCTCTCCGACGCGCGCGTCGCCTTCCGCGTCGCCGTGCGACCCCCGCGCGGCGCGCTGCACGAGCGCCCGCTCGAGGCGCGCGAGTTCCTCCACGGCCGCAGGCGCGCGCGGGCGCGCGAGGCGACCGCGCCGCCGCCGCTCCCCCCGGTCTCGCACCGCGCGCTGCACGTGCTCGGCCTGTCGCCTGGCGCCGACACGGGCGAGATCAAGCGAGCGTACCGGCGCCTCGCGCGCACCGTGCACCCCGACATGCATCCCGGCGCGACCGCCGAGGAGCGCCGCGCGCTCGAGGCGCGCTTCGTCGAGATTACCGAGGCGTACCGCGCGCTCGTGGCGTGACGCCGCCGATCACGCCCGACGACGCTGGCGCGCGAGCGCGGCGTGGTACGCGCCGACCAGGACGAAGGCGCCGATGAGCGACATCTCGAAGGCGACGGGATCGCCCCCGCGATAGAGGCCCGCGACGTGGCCGAGCAAGGCGCCCATCGCGGAGCCCGCCAGGCCGCAGAGCATCGACATGCTCCAGCTGGAGGGAGCGCCGGCGGCGGCGAGGAGCCGGCCCACGGCGCCGATGAGCAGCCCGAAAACGAGGAACCCTAGAATCTGCAAGTCGACGCAGCTTAAGCACGACCCGCCGCCCACGCCCGAGAAATCGTCCGACCGCAAGAACACGGGGTTTGCGTCCGGCGGGTGGTCAAGCTACACCCACCCAGTCCTCGGTCTCGCGCGCCTGCAGCTCGATTTCGTTCGAGCGCTCCCTCGTGTGGCCCTGCCCCGCGGGAGCTCCAGCAGCTATGAAGCGTGAAGAACGTCGTCGGCGTCCGCCATCGTCCCGGAGTGGGGTTCGATCGCGCGTGGCCGCGCTGCGAGCCGGCCGCACCGGGAAGCGCCCCGGCGACAATCCTCCCGCGTCCGGCCGGAAGCCGGCGGCGCGGGCGAAGCTCGTGGTGCAGGCGCGCTGAGCGCGACCTGCACACCGTTACGTATCGAAAGAAGGGACACGACAATCCGATGGGCAACCGACTCTATGTGGGCAATCTCTCGTTCAACACCGGCAGCGACGCGGTGCGCAGCGCCTTCGCGCAGTACGGCGAGGTGACCGATGTCCACCTCGTGACCGACCGCCAGACGGGCCAGCCGCGCGGCTTCGGCTTCGTGACCATGGGCACCAACGACGCGGCCCAGGCCGCGATCGCCGGGATGAACGGCCAGTCGCTCGACGGGCGCGCGCTGCGCGTCAACGAGGCCGAGGAGCGTCAGGGCGGCGGCGGCGGCGGCGGGGGCGGAGGAGGCGGGAAGCGAGCCCGCTGGTGAGCGCTCCCGCACGTCGCGGGCCAGGCAAGGATCCGCGCATCGTGACCTTCCGGGGGGCGCTCGAAGCGCTCCTCGAGGCGCTCGATGCGACGGTCCGCCTGGCGCGCTGGCAGGGCGAGGGCGGTGAGGCGATCCCGGAGCCGCTGCAGAAGAGCGCGGCGCAGCTCCAGGACCGCCTCGGCTCCGCCAATCGCCTCGCGGCGGGCAAGTTCCCCGGGGCCCCGGCGGTCGTCGCGAGCAGCGACGCCATCCGGAGCGCCATCGTCGCCCTCGACACGGCGTTCGTCGCGTATCGCAAACAGGTCGAAACGCGCCCCGCCGAGAGGGACGCCGCGGCGATGGCCCTCGACGCCGAGGTGGGGCGCATCCGGCTCGACGCGCACCGCTGGGAGTAGGATTGGACGGGGGCTCGCCCCCGTCAGTGGTTTTGCATCAACGTCTGCAGGGCCAGCTTCGCCTCGGGCGCGAAGTGCGAGTCCGGGAACTTGCGTAGCAACGTGCGCCACGTGTTCTTCGCGTCGTTGTACGATTCCATCTCCGTCTGGCACCACGCCAGGAGCTCGAGCGCGTCGTCGAGGATCTCGCGGTCGATGGGCTGCTCGACCAGCGGCGCGAGCAGCGCCACGGCTTCCTTCTGCTTGTGCAGCTTGCGGTAGGCCTGGGCCAGCTCGAGCTTCGCCTGCGGCGAGACCGTCGCGTTCTCGTCGTACCGGAGCGACTCCTCGAACGCGGCCGCGGCCTCCTGCCAGCGCTGCAGGCGCTCGCTGTCGAGGCCCTGCAGGTAGAGCGTGGTCGCCTGCTCGACCTTGGCCTGGTTGACCTTCTCCGCGAAGAACTGCGCCTCGCTCTTGGTGAGCGGCTTGTTCTTCATGGCGTCCCAGCCCTTGATGACGTCGACGCGGCGGCCCTCGCGCACCAGGTCGTAGAACTTCGCCGCCTCGAGCTCGGCGGCCGTCTTGGCCGCGAGCTGGGCGCGCGCCTCCTCGAGGTCCTGCTTCATGCGCGCGTTCTCGTCGCGCAGGTGCTTGCTGGTGGCGTCGATGGCGTCGACGCGCGCGTCGACGGCGAACTTGAGCGCCAGGAACACGACGATGACGAACACGACGTACGCCGTGGCGCTGTTCCACGCCAGGCGCCGCTCGTAGCCCTGCTGGCGCTTGGCGATCGACTTGATGTCGGCCGAGAGCGCGTTGGTCAGGTTGTTCGTCTTGATGACGAGCCCCCGCGACTCGATGATCTCGCGCTTGATGTCGCGCAGCTCGTCGTCGACTTCGTGCATCGCGCCCCACGCTGTACGCCGGGGCCCCGCGCGCGGGCAAGCGGATCGTGTCCGACGGTGTAGGCCTTGCCGCGCAGGCGCCCGGACTGGCATTCCCTAAAGGATGGGACGCTGGGCCGCCCGGACCGCTCTTGGAACTCTCGTGCTCGCGGCGTGCGGCGCCCCGCCCGGGGGCGCCGAGGACACGGCGTCCACGTCCGAGGCCGTGCAGACGTGCGCGACCGCGGACATCGAGGGCGTCGACGTCTACGACGGGACGGGCACGATCGACTGGGCCTCGGTCAAAGGCGCCGGGATCGCCTTCGCGATGATGAAGGCGACACAGGGGACCTACAACACCCAGAAGACCTTCCCGACCAACTGGAGCGAGACGCAGGCCAACGGCGTCTACCGCAGCGCCTACCACTTCTTCGATCCGACCGAGGACGGCGTCGCGCAGGCGCAGCACTACCTGCAGGTCGTCGGCACCATCGGCCCCGGTGATCTGCCGCCGATGCTCGACATCGAGTGCCCCGACGGCGACCCGAACTGCCTCTACACGGGCGCCTCTGGCCAGGCCGCCGCGAGCGACATCCAGACGCGCATGTGGGACTGGATCCACACCGTCGAGGCAGCGACGGGCAAGAAGCCGCTCATCTACACGTTCCCGAGCTACTTCTCGAGCAACGGCATCGACACGACGGGCCTCGACGCCTACCCGCTCTACATCGCCGACATCACGACGGGGAACTGCACCGTCGTCCCCTCGCCGTGGACCGCGGCGACGTTCTGGCAGTACTCGTGGACGGGCACCGTCGCGGGGATCGGCGGGCAGGTCGACCGGGACCGCTTCATGGGCACGCTCGCGGGGCTGGGCCAGCTCGCACAGGAAGGGGGACCCGACGGGGGCGCCGGGGACGGAGGAGCCGCAGGGGACGCAGGGGCTGCAGGGGCGGGAGGCCGCGAGGGCGGGGCCTCGAGCGACGGTGGCGCGGGCCCGGAGGGGGGAGCGCGCGCGGACGCCGCCGGGACGCCGGGCGACGCGGGGAGCTCCATCGTGCCGGGCAGCGGCGCGGGCTCCTCGTCGGGCTGCGGGTGCCGGCTGGCCGGAGACGGCTCTACGCCGGGCGCGCTCCCGGCCGTGCTCGCGGCGCTCGCGCTGGGGCTCCGGCGTCGACATCGCTCCGCGAGCGTGCTAGCTGGCGCCCCCGTATCCATATGCAGACGACCGACATCCGCAAGGGCCTGAAGATCCAGATCGATGGCGTTCCTTACGCCATCGTCGAGCACCAGTTCGTCAAGCCCGGCAAGGGGCAGTCCTTCACGCGCTGCCGCATCAAGAACCTGACCACCGGCAACGTCATCGAGCGCACCTGGAAGTCGGGCGAGTCGGTCGAGCTGGCGGACATCGAGACGCGCAAGCTCACCTACTCGTGGGACGAGGGCGACAGCCTCGTGTTCATGGACACGGCCACGGGCGACCAGCTCCACGTCATGAAGGACAAGGTCGGCGACGAGACGCGCTTCCTCAGCGAGGGTCTCGACTGCGAGGTCACGATCTACAACGGCAACGCCATCGGCATCGACCTGCCGCCCAGTGTCGTGCTGCAGATCACCGAGAGTGAGCCCGGCATCAAGGGCGACACGGCCAGCGGCGCGACCAAGCCCGCCAGGCTCTCGACCGGCACCACGGTCAACGTCCCGCTCTTTATCAAGGAAGGCGAGTGGGTCAAGGTCGACACGCGCACGGGCGACTACCTCGAGCGCGTGAACCGGTAGAGCGCACGAGCCTCGGGCGCGCATCCCCCCGACGCCCGGGCCACAGCGTCACGGCCCGAACGCGTAGAGCCGGTCGTCGCCGCCCACGTAGATCCGCCCGTGCACGGCGATGGGCGTCGTGAAGCGGCGGACCGGCCCGGCGTGATCGCTCGACGCGCCGCCGGTGAAGACCGGCGCTCCGGTCGCCAGGTCGTAGGCGAGCAGCGAGGCCCCCGTCCCGCGGTCGGCCTGGAACACCCACACGAGCGCGTCGCGCGTCCCGTCGCTCGTCGTGATGCTGGGCGAGCCAACCCCGCCGCTCTGCGCGCACCAGGCGACGGTCATCTTCTGCGGCGCCGCGGGGTCGAGCTTGACCGCCGCGAGATCGCCGGACGTGCCGGCGGGGCAGCCGAGGGCGGCGTCGGTGCCGTTGGGGCGCACGACGACGTACGTGGTGCCGGAGACCGTCGCGAACGCTCCGGCGTTGGTGAACTCTCCGCTCTGGACGTGCAGCGCCCCGACGTTGGCCAGCTGCGCGCCGCTGGCCACGCCGCCCAGGTTGTCGCGATCGAGGAGGTAGAGGTAGCCGTCCTTGCCCTGCGCCATGACCAGGGCCGACGGCGTGAGCGCAGGCGCGTCGACGACGAGCGGCCCCGAGCCGCTGAGGTCCGTGTCGCCCTGATCGAGCGACGCCCAGTTCTCCGGGGCGAAGTAGTCCGCGGTCTGCCGGGTGAACGACGGCCCGGGATCGAGCCGGAGCACCCCCTCGCTCTCGGCCCACGACGTGGCCGACCCGAAGCCGTTGCCCGTCACGACGAAGACGCTCTGCCCGTCGCTCGCCGGACCCCCGGGGGCCCAGATCCCGGCGCCCGCGACCTGGGTCGCCCACGCCTTCGCGCCGGTGCCCGACAGCGGCACGCCGACGACCCAGCCGTGGTACGTGCCGCAGTCGCCGTAGTGGCCGCCGAAGGCGACGTACGCGACGCCGCCGACGATGAGGATCGCGCTGCGCTGGTTCTGCGTCTTGGGCGTGAAGGCGAGGCCGCCCGGGTCGTGCAGCGTGGACTCGTCGACCTGCCACTTCACGCTGCCATCGTCGATTGACAGGGCGAAGACGACGTGGGTGCCGATGGTGTTCGAGGCGCTCGCCACGGCGGCGTCGAAGACGAGGAGACGCGTGGAGAGGTCGATGGCGGGCGTGCCCGTGATGCCGATGGGCGAGATGTTGCCGCAGCCGGCGCCCGTGTTGTCCGGCGCCGCGGCGACCTTCGTGTGCCACACCTCGGCGCCGGTCGCCTCGTCGAGCGCGTAGACGACATCGCTCTCCGTGGCCAGGTAGAAGGTGCCCTTGCCGCCCGCGCCGCTCTCGACGTAGAGCGGCGACGCGTACACGTTGCCCGCGGTGGCGCCCGAGAACGACGCCACGCGATGGAAGCCGGCCGCGGCGGCGCGCGTGATGGCCTTGTCGACGAAGAGGCCGTCGCGGTTCGGGTGGTTGTGCATCTGCAGCACGGAGGCGCCCGCGCCGGAGCCGCCGTCGGTCCCGGTGCCCCCGCCGCTGCCGCCACCACTGCTGCCGCCGCTGCTACTGCTCGAGGTCGAGTCGCCCCCGGCCCCACCGTCGCTCGCGCCCGAGGTGCCGGAGCTACCCCCGCAGGCGCCGAGGGCGACGACGATCGCGGTCGCCAGGGAGATCGGGAGCGAGCGGATCGTGCGCATCGTCACCAGGGGCCCAAGGCTGGAGCGTACCTCGGCGTCGTGGGGCCGCATTGCGCCCCCACACGTTTCGTCGCATCATGTGCGCCATGCCCTGGACGACGCCCGCCTTCGACGAGATCAAGATGGACGCCGAGATTGGCTCGTACCAGGAAGATGGCGAGCCCGTGCCGGTCGTCGAGCGCGAGGAGCCGCCGGCGGCCGCCGCCACGGAGTAGCCGCTGCTGCGCGCGCGGATCGTCGGCTCGGGCGCGGGCGGGGGCGTGCCGCAGTGGAACTGCGGCTGCGACAACTGCCGGCTCGCTCGCTCCGGCGACGCGCGCGTCCTGCCGCGCACGCAGGACGCGATCGCCGTCCGCGCGCGCGGCGACCGCGTCCTGCTCGTCAACGCCTCGCCGGACGTTCTGCGCCAGATCGAGCGCTCTCCGGAGCTTCACCCGCGCGCCGCGCGCGACACACCCGTCGCGGCCATCGCGCTCACCAACGGCGATCTCGATCACGTCCTGGGCCTGCTGTCGCTGCGCGAGTCGCAGCCGCTCACCGTGCTCGCCACGGCGCGCGTCCGCGCGGGGCTGGTCGAGCGCAACGCGATGCTGCGTACGCTCGCGCGCACGCCCGACCAGATCGCGTGGCGCGCGCTCCCGATCGGCCAGGAGGTCGCCGTTCCCGACGTGGGCGTCGGCGTCACGGCGGTCGCCGTGGCCGGCAAGCTGCCCGTGCACCTCGTCGGCGTGCTGGCCCCGTCGCCCGAGGACAACGTGGCGCTGCGCGTGCGCGATCTGGAGACCGGGCGCGTGCTGCTCGTCGCGACGGCGGTCGGCTCGCTCGACGGCGTCGAGCGCCTGCTCGAGGGCGCGGACGCCGTCCTCTTCGACGGGACGTTCTGGAGCGAGGACGAGCTGCCGGCCCAGGGGCTCGGCCGCGGCCGCGCGCGCGACATGGCCCACGTGCCCATCGGCGGTCCCGACGGGAGCCTGAGGCGCCTCGCGACGTGGGGCGGTCGTCGCGTCTACACGCACGTGAACAACACCAACCCGGTGCTGCGCGAGGGGTCGGCGGAGCGCGCCGCCGTCGAGCGCGCGGGCTGCGAGATCGCCTTCGACGGGATGGAGGTCGCGCTTTGACGCGGCGGGCGGCGCCGTGAGGCCGCGCCTTGCGCGCCTGGCGCGCGTGCGACCGGACCCCCGCGACGGGCGCCCGGTGCTCCTGTCGCCCGAGCGGGGGCTGCGCCTCTCGGACACGGCGGCCGCGGTGCTGGGCCTCTGCGACGGGACGCGGGACCTCGGCGCGATCGCCGCCGAGCTCGCGGCGCGCTACGTAGCCCCGCGCGCCCGCGTCGCCGGCGACGTCGCGGCGCTGC
>JAJYCT010000215.1 GCA_021778125.1 Myxococcales bacterium | reverse complement strand
GCGGCGGGGGCTGCCTCGCCGGCCGCCTCGGGAGCGGCAGAGGCCTCGGCCGGCGGGGCCGCCTCGCCGGTCGCGGCAGGCTCGGTGCGCGGAGCCGGCCGCGGCGCTTCGTCGTCCTCGGGCAGCAACAGCTCGCGGCGATCGAAGATCGCCTTCGCCTTGCCCGGGATGTCGATGAGGATCGCCTCGTCGGTGATCTCGACGATCTTGCCGAAGACGATGTCGCCCGCGTTGACGGGGGCGCGCTCGCGCGGCGGACCGTGCTTCTTGTCCTTGTCCTTCTTCCTGGGCCTGGCCGCCTGCGGCGCGGCGCCTTCCGCTGCGCCCTCGGCTGCCGGTGGGACCTCGCCCCCCTCGACGGCGGGGGCGGCCTGCCCCTCGGCGCCCGCAGCGGCCGCGGCCCCCTTCTTCTTGCGGCGACGGCGGCGACGCTTCTTCTCACCAGCGGGCGCGCCCGGCGCAGCGGCCCCGGCGCCGCCCTCGTGAGCGCCTCCCTCGTGACCCTCGGCGTCGCGCTCGTCGGCGTCACCCTCGGCCTCACTCTCGCTCTCGGCGTGGCTCGCAGCGGTGAACGCGACGGCGCCCTCGGCCGCATGCGGCTCGGCGGGCGTGGGCTCGTGCGACGCGCTGGTCTCGGCGTGCGCGGGCGCAGCCGACGGCGTCGGATCTTGGGGGACTTCCGGGTTCGTCATGGGAGCTCTACGGGGCGGGGGCGCGTGAGCCTAGCGCAGTCCGGGCGGATTTTCCGGTCGCATCGGCCTTCGGCGCGACCAGATCGGCGGCGAGGCCGTGGGCGGCAAGGCGGTTCTGGTAGTAGAAGATGAGCCGCGTGTCGACGAGCAGCAGCGAATCGCCGCGCGGCTCGAGCACCGGCGAGGTGTGGTAACCGCTGAACGCCCGGAGGGCCTCGTCGAGGATCTCGCGGCCGGTGGCGCGCGCGAGGCGGGGTCCCAGGACGATGCCCCCGGCGACCTCCAGCTCCCGGGCGCGATCCCGCAGGCGCTCCACGCGATCGGCCAGCTCGGCGCGGGAGACGGCGACATCGTCCTGCTGGCGCAGCATCGCGAACAGATCGGCGCCGCGCGCGACGCCCTCGCGCATCTTGTCGAAGGCGGCGGACGCGACCAGGTGCGTCGCCAGCGCGACGGTGTCGCGGCGGTACGCGGCGACGATCGCCTCGCCGAGCTCGCGCGTGTACTGCGCGTCGCGGGCCTCGTCGGGGCCCACGCGGCCGTCGGTGTCCGTCAGGTAGCCCAGAGGGTCCACGGCGTGGCCGCGCGCGTCGTGCGAGACGCCGTCGTCGTCGACCTCGTTGCCGAAGCAGTCGAGCGGTCGCCCGAACCGGATGACGCACGCCGCGTCGAGGCCGAGCAGCTTGCGCACGAACGCCGCCACGCGCCCGGGCCGCGTCGACTCGTCGTCCTCGATGATGTAGCGGTGCCTGCCTTCCTCGGAGAGGAAGTCGCCGACGAGCGTCTCGGCCTCGAGCGTGAGCAGGTAGTTGATGGTCGCGGGCACGAAGTAGACGGGGCGCACGCGGCCCTCCGCCGCCGTGCGCGCCATGGCCTCGACGCCCGTGCCCGCGAGCCCGAGCTTGAGCCTCCGCTCGACGGCGCCCGAGCGCGAGCGCGTCCCCCCGGGGAAGAAGAGCGAGTGATACCCCCGCTCGACGAGCACGCACGAGTACGTCTTCAGCACCTCTTTGTAGAGGCCGTGCTTGAGCCGCCGGTCGACGCGATAGGCGCCGAGGTTGTGCATGAAGAACGACAGCAGCGGGTTGGTGAACAGGTTCTTGCCGGCCCCGTAGGTGGCCGGGGGCAGGCCCGCGCGCTCGAGCGCGAACCCGAAGACGACCGAGTCGAGGTTGGACAGGTGCGTCGGCACGAACACGAGCGTCCCGCGCTCGGCGAGCGTGCGGATGCGTCCCAGGGGGCCCTCGATGAGCACGCGGCCGTCGAGGGCGCGCAGGTCGAACGCGGCGCCCGGGTGACGCAGCGTCTGCATCGGCGACATGAGCACGCCGATGAGCGGGGCGACGGCGCGCGAGGCGAAATGGTAGACGCGCGGATCGAAGTTCCCGGCGACGTCGATCGCGTAGCGTCGCACGACGTCGGCCAGGCGCGCGTGCAGCTCGTCGCCCTGCAGTCGCCCGAGCGACCGCGCGAGCGAGCGCCACTCGGCGAGCGTCACGACGTCGTCGCTGCCGGCGACCTGCTGGCGCTTGACCTCGAGGAAGGCGGCCTCGCTGAGGAGGAGCTGCGGATCGGCCGCGCCGTCGCAAACGCGTCGCACGACCTCGTCGACGATCGCGGCGCGCTGCTGGTTGAACCCGAAGATCGGCGGGCGGCTCACCACCTCCTGTGTACCACCAGAGGCCCGTACGATGGGACAGGCGACCTACCTCGGCCCCCTGACCCGGGCGACAGTTCTGGGCCGGGGATTCGCGTGCTTCCCTCCTGAAATGCTGGGCGGAGTTTCGCGGAGCGCCGTCGCTCGATCCCGTCCGAGCTCGAGCTGTCGAGCGCAAGGGCGGCGCGAGGGATGAACGGTCGAGCCGCGAGCGCGTCCCGGGCCGATGGCGGCGCCCCCGGCGGGTCGGTGTCCCGCCCCGCGTCTCCGGCGCTGGACTGGCTGCGGAGGATGTCCGCGGAGCTCGTGCGGACCATCCACGACTCCAAGGTGAGCCTCCTCGCCGAGAAGGCGCACCTCTCCGAGCGCGAGCGCGACGTGCTGCGCTACCTGCTGCTGGGGCGCACGTGCGCCGACATCGCCACGATCCTGGAGATCAGCCCGCGCACCGTGAAGTTCCACCAGGCCAACCTGCTCGACAAGCTCGGGGCGGACTCGCGCGCCGACCTCCTGCGCCTCATCCTCTGAGCCGGGCACCTGGGCGCCTCACCCTCCGCGCGCGATCCCCTCGACGACCTCGGCGACGACCATCTCGACGAGCCGGGCGTAGGTCGCCTCGCCCTCCTCGGGCGTCGCCTCGGCGGGCGCGCCCGTGTAGGCGCGGGCCATCCCCATCGCGCGGAAGCGGTCCTTGCCGGCACGGATCCCGTCGGCCAGGCTCACGCCGACCGCGGGCAGCGCGCGGTGCACGTCGAGCACGCGCCCCCCGGCGGCCAGCACGAGCGACGTCTCGTAGCGCCCGGCGTGACAGTCGCCGCGCCGGTACTCGTCGGTGAGCGTGCGGCCCCAGCGCCTCGTCAGGGGCGAGGCCACCGACGCGCGCAGCCCCGCGGCGGCCGCGCGCACCGCGGCGTCGTGCGCGGGCTCGAGGTGATTGTTGACGAAGCACGCGTGGGTCCAGCCGTCGGCCAGCAGCGCCTGCGCGATCGCGCGCAGCACCGCCGTCAGGACGTCCGCCGGCACGCTCACGGCGCCGGCGAACCCCTCGGCGAACTCGGTCACGCCGTAGGGCACGGTCGGCGCCACGACCGCCTCGACGCCCCGCGCGCCGAGCGCGTCGCACGCGCGCGCCGCCGCCGTCTCCGACAGCAGCGTGTCGGTCCCGAGCGGCAGGTGCGGCCCGTGCGGCTCGACGCTCCCCACGGGCACGAGCACGGCCGTCGGGGGCCGCGCCAGGAGCGCGCGCACCTCGTCGGTCGTGAGGTCGGCGAGGCGCCTCACGCGCGCTTCTCGCGCTCGCGCTGGCGCAGGAGCTTGCGGTCGACCTTCCCGCGGTCGTTGCGCGGCAGGTCGTCGACGAACTCGATGAGGCGTGGGTACTTGTGCTTGGACAGGCGCGCCTTGACGAACTCCTGCAGCTCCGCCGCGAGCGCATCGCCGGCGGCCGCGCCGGAGCGCAGCAGGACGAACGCCTTGGGCTTGAGCAGGCCCTCGTCCTCGACGCCGACGACCGCCGCGTGGGCGACGGCCTCGTGGCACATCAGGCACTCCTCGACCTCGACGGGCGCGACCCAGAGGCCGCTGACCTTGAGCAGCTCGTCGGCGCGCCCGGCGAAGTAGAGGTAGCCGTCCGCGTCGATCCGGAAGAGGTCCCCGGTGCGGCACCAGTGCCCGGCGAACACGCGCCAGCTCTTGTCGCGGTCGAGCCAGTAGCCGTGGCTCACGCTGTCGCCGCGGACCCAGAGCACGCCGATCTCCCCGGGGGGCACCGGCGCCGCGCCGGGCCCGTCGGCATCCTCGGGCAGCACGCGCAGCTCGTAGCCCTCGACGACCCTGCCGAGCGAGCCGGGCTTCACGTCGCCGGGGCGGTTGCTCGCGTAGATGTGGAACATCTCGGCCGACCCGATGCCGTCGTAGACGTCGCTCCGGAACCGATCGAGCCACCGGCGCAGCAGCGGCTCGGGCAGCGCCTCGCCGGCCGAGAGCGAGAAGCGCACGCTCGACAGGTCGAGCCCCGGCAGACCCGCCGCCCGGCGCGCCTCGTCGTGGTCGAGGAGCTTGCCGAGCATCGTCGGCACGTTGGTCACGACCGTCGGGCGGTAGCGCGCGATCGCGCTCGCGAGCGACTCGGGCGTCGGGCGCTCGCTGAAGAGCGCCGCGGTCGCGCCGACCGCGAAGGGGAACATGAGGTTGGTCCCCGTGGCGTAGCCGAAGTAGAGGCGCGGCACGCTGACGGTGACGTCGCCGGGCGCGTAGCCCACGGTGCGCTTGGCGTAGACCTCGGTGTTCCAGGCGAAGTCGCGGTGCGAGTGGACGTTGGCCTTCGGCTCGCCCGTCGAGCCGCTCGTGAACAGCCAGATGGCCGGCTCGTCGCGGTGCGTGACGACCGGAGGGCGCATGGGATCGGTGGCCGCGAGGTCGCTCTGCAGGCACCGGAACATGCCGTCGCTCACGCCGCACTCGACGTCGGGATCGTCGTCGCCGACGAGCGCGGCGGCCTCGAAGGCGCTCCAGACGCGGCGGACCTCGGCGCCGACGGAGCCGGCGCGCATCTTGTCGCGCAGCCCGCGCGCGACCCGGGGCACGGTGACGACGGCCGTCGCGCGCGTGTACTCCACGATCGCGTCGAGCGACTCGGGCGGGGCGTCGGGGTTGGCCATCGCGACGACGGCGCCGCGCGCGAGCGTCCCGAAGAAGACCCACGCGAAGGCGGGGAGGTCGGGCAGCACGATGAGCACGCGCTCGCCACGCCGGATGTCGGCCTCCTCGAGCACGGCCGCGAACGCGCGCGCGCGCCGCGCGACCTCGTCGTACGTGTACGCGCGACCGCCGAAGCGGACGGCCACCTGCGACCCCAGCCCCTCGCGCAGGCGCGCGAAGAGGAAGTAGTCGGCGAGGTTGAAGCGCTCGGGGAACGTGACAGCCGGGGCCATGGAGGTGCCGAAGGCGAGGACCGGCTTCTACGACGCCTGGGCTGCGCCGCCAAGACGCGGAGGTTGCCGCGGTGCGGCAGTAGTGGGAGATTCGGCGGCCATGCGAGTCCACATCGTCACCGTCTCCCTCCTCGCCCTCTGCGCCTCGACGGCGTGCGGCAAGCTCACGTCGAAGGGCGGCGCCGCCGACGGCGGCGATCCCGCGACCGGCGGCCCCCTCGGCGCGTCGCTCGCCTTCCTCGACGGCTTCGAGGGCGAGATCGACGCCTTCGTCAAGGAGACGAGCAAGGGCGGCCAGCCCACGCCGATGTCGCTCTTCCTCAAGTCCGGCAAGATGCGCTTCCAGGTGCCCGAGCAGATGGCGAAGAGCGCCGGCCCGATGCTCGGCGAGCACGCGTACGTCATCTTCGACGGCACGGCGAAGAAGATGTCGGTCGTCGACGACGCCAAGAAGGAGGCGCTCGTCATCGATCTGAGCACCAGCGGCAAGTCGATGCCGCCGTTCGGGCCGCACGAGGGCTTCGGGCCCCACCGCCCCGGCATGCCGGGCGAGCCCCCGGCCACCCCGACGAAGGTGACCAAGACCGGCAAGTTCGACACGGTCGCGGGCTACAAGTGCGAGAACTGGGACATCTCGAGCGACCACCGCGAGGGCACCGTCTGCGTCGCGGACCAGGGGGCGTCGTGGCTGTCGATCCCGATGACCGGCATCCCGACCGAGCACGCGTGGATGCTCGAGCTGCTCGACGGCAAGCACTTTCCGCTGCGCTTCGTCGGCTACGCGAAGGACGGCACGACCGAGGAGTCGCGCATGGAGATCACCAAGATCGACAAGAAGAGCCAGCCCGACGCGGAGTTCGAGGTGCCGGCCGGATACAAGACGATCGATCTCGAGAAGATGTTCCAGGGGATGCCGGGCATGCCGGGGGGCTTCCCGATGCCGCCGCACCCGGGGCCGCGCCCGCGCTGAGGCCATGCCCCCGCTGGCCCCCTGCCCTGCGCGCGGGGCGAGGGGCCGGGGAGCCGGATCACGCGCGGAGCAGCGCCGCGCGCTGGCCGGCCTTGCGGGCGCGCGGCTCGTCGCCGGCGGCGCGCGCCACCTCGGCGATCGCGTCGTGGACGACGGCGCTGTCGGGGCGCTCGATCGCGAGGCCCTCGAGCATCGCGAGCGCCTCGTCGCCGCGGCCGAGGCCCGCGAGGCGGCGTGCCTCTTCGAGGCGCGGATCGCCCTCGAGCACCGCCGCGATCTCCACCGCGTTGTCGAGCCGCCGGTCGAGCCCCGTGGCGTGCAGCGCGAGCCCCACGACGAGGCCGAACGCGAAGCCGCCCACGTGCGCCCAGTGGGCCGTGCCGTCGTCGGGGAAGAGCACGCCGGAGGCGACCTCGTACGCGGCCCAGATCCCGAGCACCACCCACGCCGGCGCGTTGAAGGTGCGCGGCCGCAGCGTGAGCACGTACACGAAGCGCACGGGCACGCGCGCGAACGCCACGGCGAAGGCGCCCATGCACCCCGCGATGGCGCCCGACGCCCCGAGCAGCGGCACTCCCGCGTGCCCGACGAGCGCGCCGTGCACCAGCGCCGCCGCGACGCCGGCGCCCACGTAGAAGAGGGGGAAGACCAGCCGCCCCCAGCGGTCCTCGAGCGTCATGCCGCAGAAGAAGAGAAACCACATGTTGCCGGCGAGGTGCCACAGGCTGCCGTGCACGAACGTGTACGTGAACAGCGTGAGCACGTCGCCGCGCCCCGGCACGTAGCCGAAGCGCATCGCCGCCGCGCCTTCGGGCAGGCGCGCGAGCGCGACGTACGCGGCCAGAGACGCGGCGAACAGGGCGGTGGTCACGACCGGCCACCGCCGCGCGGTCATACGCTCGTGGCTGACGGGGAAGAGCACGCCCGTCCATCGTAGGCGTCGGGCGCGAGAAGCGCCCGCGTCAGGGCAGCCCGACCGCGTCCACGGGCGACCTGCGCGTCGTCGTCGTGCCGTCCGCGAGCTGGCCGTCGTCGTTGCGGCCCCAGCAGCGCATCGCACCGCCCGCGCGTCGCGCGCACACGCTCCAGTTGCCCGTCGCGATCTCGTCGGCGAGGAAGCCGTCGCCGAACACGACGGCGACGGGCACGGCGTCGACGGCCGAGCCGCCGTCGCCGAGCTGCCCGAACTGGTCGTCGCCCCAGCAGCTGACGACGCCCGAGTCCGCCCGCGCGCACGTGTGCAGCTCGCCGGCCACGACGTCGCGGCTGTCCGAGAGGCCGGCCACCGCGACGGGCACGCTGGACTGGTCGCCGCTCGCGCGGCCGTCGCCGAGCTGCCCGTGGTCGTTTCGGCCCCAGCACACGATCGCGCGCTTCGTGAGCACGGCGCACGAGTGGTACGACCCCGTGTCGAGCCCCTGGACGTCCTCGAGGCCCACGACCGTGCGCGGCAGGGGCGAGTCGGACGAGCCGCCGTCGCCGAGCTGGCCGTACTCGTCGCTCCCCCAGCACTGGACCGTCCCGCCGGTGAGCAGCGCGCACGTGTGATCCTCGCCGACCGCGAGGTCGACCGCCGCCGTCGCGAGCTGTACGCGCACGGGCGTCGACCGGGCGACCGTCGTGCCGTCGCCGAGCTCCCCGTGCGGGTTGCGCCCCCAGCAGAAGACCGCGCCCGAGCCGTCGAGCGCGCACGCGTGCCCCTCCCCGGCGTCGACCTTGGTGACGCCCTGCAGGCCCCGGACGGTCTGGGGCGCGGCGCTGAACCGCCCCGCGCCCGCGTTGCCGTCGCCGAGCTGCCCGGTGTCGTCGGCGCCCCAGCACGCGACCGTGCCGTCGCCCTCGAGCGCGCACGTGTAGCCCACGCCGGCCGCGATCGCCGTGGCCGAGGTGACCGCGGGGACCGCGTGCGGCGCCAGCCGCCGCGAGAGCGACGGATCGCCGAGCTCGCCCGCGTCGTCGTTGCCCCAGCAGAACACCCTGTGCGTCGCCGTCAGCGCGCAGCCGTGGCGCTCGCCGATCGACACGGCCGTCACTCCGGCGCCGCCCGCGCCCTGCGCCATGCGCGCCGGGGGAGCGCCGGGCCACTCGGGCAGCGAGGACGCGTCGACCTCGACCGGCACGCACGCGCCGGTCCCGTCGCACGTGCTGCCCGACGGGCACGCCACGGGCAGGCAACGCGTCGTGAGATCGAGCGGCAGCTCCCGGTCGTCGCTGCCCACGAAGTCCGTGCGCGCGTCGCGCTCGAGGACGACCTGCCCGCCGAGCTTGCCCACGACGCGGACGAGCACCGGCGAGAGGGCGTCGCCGCCGGGCGAGAGCGCGAGCGTCAGCGGGGGGGTGACGGCGCCGCTCCCGGCGAGGCTGGCCGTCGCGGTGCTCGTCTGCCCCGAGGGGCCCGTCACCACCAGATCGATCTCGTCGACCTGCTGCGGGATGACCAGATCGGTGTCGGCGACGACGACGAGCTGGGTGAGCGACTTCGAGGCGCACGCGGGCGCCACCGCGAGCCCGACGGCGGCGACCAGGGGCCACGCGCGCCCCGTCACGGCAACACCAGGTGGCCCGGGGTCACGTTGCCCGAGTAGCCGGCCGGCGACGAGCCCGCGTGCGCCGCCAGCACCCCTCCGGTGACGGCGCCGCCCGTGACCACCGCGCCGGCGATCACCCAGAACCAGGGCGACGACCACACGTGACCTCCCTCCTCGGCCTTCGGGGCCTCCGCGGGCACCGGCTGCAGGAACGGCGAGGGCGCGCGAGCCGCCGGGGGAGGCTCGACGGCGGGGGCCGGCGCGGCTCTCACCTCCGGCACCAGGAGCGTCACGTCCTGCGACGCGCCCTCGCCGGCCTCGAACGACGCGCGGTGCAGCGGCGCGCTCTCGCGCTCGACGGTGACCTCGTGGGCCCCCGGGTCGACCGGGAACGGCGCGCCCAGCGCCGCGGCCGGGAAGGGCGCGCCGTCGAGGCGCACCGCGTCGCTCGGCGCCAGGCCGGTCACCACCACGCGCACGTGCGCGATGCGCGGCTCGATCTGCTCGAGCGCGCGGCGCGCGTCCTCGCGGTGGTCGGACGCGGGCGGCGCCGTGGCCTCGCGCAGGAAGCGCCGGTAGCTCTCCGCGGCGTCCACCAGATGGCCGGTGTGCGCCTGCGCGCCGGCCAGATCGAGCAGCGTGAGCGGCCGCGGGTAGAGCGCGTAGGCGCGCGCGAACGCCTCGCGCGCCGCGTCCCACTGCCCCGCCTCCGCGGCGTTCATGCCCGCGCGGAACTGCTCGCGCGACACGCTCACCTCGGCCGAGGGAGGCTCGGGCGCCGCGGGCGGCGGCGCCGCGTACGCCGACGACGCCGCGAGCGCCACGGCCCCCGCCGCCAGTACCGCGACCACGCTTCGAGCTCGTCTCATCGGGGACCCTCCGGGGTGCTCGCTAGAACTCGTCTCGCACGAGAGGAAGACCGCTAG
>JAJYCT010000214.1 GCA_021778125.1 Myxococcales bacterium | reverse complement strand
TCCGGACGGCTTCCAGACCCAGGTCCCGGTGCACCAGGGAATCTTCGTCGACGACGTCCGGACTGGGACCACCGTGGCGGTCGCCAAGGCGCCCACCGACTTCGACGACTTCGTGTACTGGAACTACTCGGGTCGCGTTCCCGGCATGAGCGAGAGCGAAGAAGTCGGCGAGGAGGCGCGGTGGCGCTCCGGCTCGTTCGTTGCGGTGTCCGGGCTCGTGGACGGGACGCTGAGCGACAGGGTCTTCCACGCGGTCTTCAAGGCGAGGACCGGCCAGGTGGTGGACAACGCGTACGTCTCACCGGTCGACGGCGTCTACCTGCGCAAGGGGCCGGGCGCAGCGCCGATCGTCAAGGTGCTCGAGACCGGTATGGACGGGACGGCGATAGACCCCGCCGCCGTCTACGTGGACGCCGAGACCGGCGTCCGATTGGTGCTGCCGGTCACCGAGATGGGCCTCGAGCGCGACGGCTTCCGCGGCGCCTCGCTCGTCGTCAACGTGGGCATGGGCACGGAGGACGCAGGCTGGGCCGGCATCTACCTGACGACCGTGCCGGAGGAGGAGCCATAGACGTCGTCAGTTCCCGCACGTGTCGAGCGACGCCACCGGCGCGGCCGCCCCGTTCTGCAAGAGGTAGGCGACCTGGCTCTCCCGCCGGTGCCAGTAGCAGAGCGTGTGCGCCGGCCGCAGGTAGCCGAAGGGGTAGACCGTCGGGTTGGCGTACTGCCCGGTCTCGCGTGTCACGTCGAACCGGTAGTGCGCCTCGCGGCGCGCGACGACGCCGGCCGCCTGGGAGGTGAAGGCCGCGGCCTGCTCGAGCGAGGAGGCCGTCGCGCCGCTGTCGCCGCGCGCGTACGCGAGCACCGAACGGTAGAGGATCGCGGCGTGCTGCGCGCGCAGGCGCACGATCTCGACGCCACGTGGCCCAGTCGACCGTGCCGAGCAGGGGCCACTGCACGTAGTTCTGCCCCGTCTTCACGAGCCAGTCGACGAAGAGCTCCGCGTCGGCGAGGTTCGCGGCGCCCGGCTCCATGAAGGTGGCGAGGTACTCGATGGGGTGCAGCGTGTGCGGCTGCAGGCCCCGCGTGCGGGCGAGCGGGCGCCGGACGAGGTCGAGCGCGCGCGGCAGGCGAGGGGAGCCGAAGCGAGGGACCAGCTCGTCCCTGGGGTGGAAGAAGCGCGCGCCGAGCTCCTCGAGCAGCGCGTACGCACCCGCCGCGAGATCGGCGGCGTCGGGCGCGAAGACGACCAGCGTGACGCTGCCTCCGGTGTCGATGCGGCGGATCGCGTAGCCGGAGTCGAGGGCCGCGCCGGTCGCGGCTGCGGCCGCAGCGCTCGACGAGATCCAGAGGGTCACGTGTCGCGAGCCATCCGGCGCGCCCGCGCGAACGGTCACCGGCCGCCCCACATCGCAGCGAGGTAGCGGCCCAGATCGGCGCGCACCGGATCGAGCAGCGGGTCGCTCGAGTCCACCGCGACCTCGACGTCGGCGCGGGCGAAGGCGTCGGAGGTCGCCAGCGCCGACGTGGAGTCGCACGCGACGACCGGCTGCACGACCGTCCCCGACTCCGAGCAGGCCGCCGCGATCACCGCCGCCACGGCGAGGCTGCCTGCGGCGCGCGCGCGGATCATCGCCGCCGCAGGAACGGGTTGTGCGCGCGCTCGTCCCCGATGGTCGTGCGCGGTCCGTGCCCCGTGACGACGCTCGTCTCGTCGGGCAAGGAGAGCAGGCGCGCGTGGATCGAGCGCAGGATCGCGTCCGGGTCGCCGCCCCAGAGATCGGTGCGGCCGATGCTTCCGCGGAAGAGCGTGTCGCCGGCGAACAGCGTGTGCGCACCGCCCTCGCGGAGGAGGAAGCAGCAGCTCCCCGGCGTGTGACCCGGCGTGTGGAGCACCGCGAGCTCCATGCCGCCGGCGCGGACCACGTGTCCGTCGCGCAGGTCGCCATCGAGATCCGCCTTCACGGGCACGTCCGTACCGACGAGCGCCGCCTGCAGCGGGAGGATGTCGTAGAGGAACCGATCGCCCTCGTGGATGCTCGCGCCCGCGCCGCTCGCGCGCTGCAGTTCGGACGTGCACCCGACATGATCGATGTGGGTGTGCGTGTGGACGATCGCCGAGACTGCGACGTCGAGCGCGCGCAGCCGCTCCTGGATGAGAGCGAGGTCGCCTCCGGGGTCAATCACGATCGCGCGCCTGGCCTCGAGGTCGGCCAGGATTGAACAGTTGCAGCCCAGCGGTCCAACGGAGAGCGACTCGACGTGCACGCTGTCGATCTCTAGCACCGGAAGTGCCTCGCAGACGCGTCTCACACTTGTACGTCGCACCCCATCGCTTCACAGTACGCCCCAGGCTCGCCATCCCGAGGAGAGGTCATGCGTCGTTCATCGATTGCCTTCACTGCCCTGTTCGTCGCTGCTCTCGCCGCCACGTTCGGCGCGGCCGCGTGCGGAGGATCGGGCGGCAGCAGTTTCGGCGGCGACGGCGGTTCGAGCAGCGGCGGGGGAAGCGGAGGCAGCGGGAGCGGAGGCAGCGGCAGCGGGGGGTGCGGCCTCGCGGGCTGCGGGGAAGGGGGCTCGGGCGGCGGAGGGGACGGAGGCGTCGCGTGCCCGCCGGGGCTTCAGTGCAACGTCTCGTGCTCGGGCGGCGGGACGACGTCGATCAGCGGCATCGTCTACGATCCGGCCGGCGCCGACCCGCTCTACAACGTCGCGGTGTATGTGCCGGCCGTGCCCCTGCAGCCGCTTCCCAAGGGCGTGCTGACGGGCGCCGACGCGTGCAGCTGCGGGGCGCTCTTCAAGAGCGGCGCGGTCGTGAGCACGTCGACGGGCGTCGACGGTAGCTTCCGCCTGAGCGACGTCCCGGTCGGGAGCGACGTGCCGCTCGTGCTCCAGGTGGGCAAGTGGCGCAAGCTGGTCAAGGTCAACGTCACGGCGTGCACCGACAACAAGCAGCCGCAGGGATCGCTCAAGCTGCCGGGCACCGTCGCCGCCGGCGACACCGACGACAACATGCCGGACATCGCCGTCTCGACGGGCGGAGCCGACACGCTCGAGTGCCTCATGCAGCGCATGGGCGTACCCGCGAGCGAGTACGTCAAGGGACCGGGCGGCTCGGGGCACGTGCACGTGTTCTCGGGCGGCGATCCCAACGGCGGCGGCGGGGTCGGCCAGCCGGAGGTGCCGGGCTGGGGCGCGCCCGAGTCGGCCAAGAACCTGTGGAGCTCGGTCCAGACCTTGATGCCCTACGACATCCTGCTGCTCTCGTGCGAGGGCGCCGAGACATACAACGCGAACCCGCAGAACCTCGAGGCGTACCTCGACGCGGGCGGTCGCGCGTTCGGGTCGCACTTCCACTACGCCTGGTTCAGCGGGCCCCTCAGCTCCGGACAGAGCTACTCGGCGCCGAGCGACTGGGGCACCCACCTCGCGACGTGGTCACCGGGGAACGGCAAGGGCAACAGCGACAGAGGGGACATCGTCCAGACCCTCAACGGCTCGACGGCACCCTTCGCGAAGGGACAGGCGCTCTTCCAGTGGCTCGGGCTCAACGGGGCGCTCGTCAACCAGCAGCTACCGATCACGCAGCCCAGGTACAACGCCATCGTGGGCCCGGGGAACAAGCCGTCGCAGCCGTGGATCAACTACAGCGGCATGCCCAACACCGCGTACTTCTCGTTCGACACGCCGGTCAACGCGCCCGCGTCGCCCGACGGCGGTCCGCCCAGCTACTGCGGCCGCGCGGTCTTCAGCGATCTGCACGTGTCGGGGACGGATCCCTCACCGAGCTGCAACCCCGGCCCGCTCTCGCCCCAGGAGAAGGCGCTCGAGTTCATGCTGTTCGACCTGTCCTCGTGCGTCATCCCCGACACGGTCGCGCCGCCGGACGCCGGCATCCCGATCGCCCAGTAGGGGTCACGCGCCAACTTTGCGCGAATTGCCGATCTTTCCCGGGAAGACGGCGCAATTTCTCGCGGCGCAGGCGCAGAACGTGCGCCATCCGAATAGCCCGTAGGCTAAAATATATAATGAATACGGCTTGTTATGCGTAGGCATTGCCCGTGCTTGTGGGGCCGGGCAGGCCATGACGGTAGTTCGCCTCCACGCACTGATTGCATCACTTGTCCTCGCCGGCTGTGCGGCCGCGCAGCAGGTCCGTCCCATGGACGCGGTCGCCGTCCCGGTGCCCGCCGCTCAGCCCAGGGTGGAGGTAGCCGCCCAGGAGCCCGCACCGTCACCGGTCCTCCCGGTGCTTCCGGTCGAGCCCTCGGCGCCTGCGCCCACGTGGTCGACAATCTACGGGCGCTACTTCGGTCCGGGCACGGAGGGGGGCTGCGGTCGCACCCGAGCGTGCCACGCGGCCGTGATGTACGACGCCGACTCGACGTACGACTGGCTCAAGACGCGCGGGTACATCTCGGGGCCGCAGTCGGCGCTCGCGAGCAAGACCAACTCGTGCCTCCGGTGGTTCGGCGGCACGATGCCCCCTCGCGGCAAGCCCGACGAGCAGGCGGCGCGCGACGTCGCCGCGTGGGTTGCGAGCGGCGCCGCGAACGACTGACGCCCACCTCCGCCCCGATCTCGCGTCGATCCAAAGTGGATCGTCCGGGGCTCGGCGCTCATGTGGGTGGCCCCCGAAAACCCCGGTGGTTTCGCAGGCCGATGCCTAGCGCGGAACCTGCAAAGCACTCGCGGCATGATGAGCGCACGGGGTGTCTGGTTCCGCAAGGCGGGGTACGTGCCGCCCGCCGGCGCGACGACGCTGCCGCGGCCCGCGCCGCTGCCTCGCTTCCCGAGCTACGCGTCGTTCGAGGACGTGGACGATGCGTCGCCCACGACGTGGATGCCCACGCGACTCGACCCGCGCCAGATGGCGACGGTGCGCCCCGAGCCCGTCGCGCCGCCTTCGCCGCGCTTGCCGACCGTGCTCTACGGGCTGTCGGCCGGGGTGCTGCTCGGCGCGGTGCTCGCCTTCGCGGGCGTGTCCCTCGCGTCGCCGCCGCAGGCCGACGCGGCGGAGGCCGACGCGACGCTGGCCGTCGCGGGCCCCGGCGCGAAGCCCGCGGCCTCGCACCGGCGGGTGCCGGCCGTGCGCGCCGAGGATCTGCCTGGCGTCGTCGTCCGCGCCGAGGACCTGCCCGTCGTCGCGTCCCCGGGCGCGGCGGCGCGTCGCGTCACTGCGCGCCGGGCGGGACGATGACCGTGTTGATCGGCTGAACGCTCGCTCCGGCCGGATACGCGTAGCTGACGTACTGCGAGTACACGCTGCTCGCGGCGGAGCCCCATCCCCACACCGTCAGGCCGAAGGGGAGGGGGCTCGTGGCCTCGTGCCGCCCGTTGTCGCACCCGTTCTGCCCCTGGAAGTTCCCCGTGGAAAGATCGAAGCGTGCGTACTCGTAGTCGCCCGTCGCGCCGATGGGCAGCCAGCCGGTGACCGTGCCCGCGCCGCAGTCGAGCTTCACGTCGGCGAAGCCATTGGGGCCCTTCTTGCGCGTGATGACGAGGTTCGTCTCAGGATAGGTCGGGTCGGTGAAGAACACGTACGACGGGAGCCACTCCTGCGGCGGGATCACGTTGACGAACTCCGGATCACCCCGGCCGTCGCTACCTCCGGTCGGGTCCACGCGGCTGCCCCCGGTCATGTGGGCCGACAGGTAGAAGGGGTGCTGGTCGTCCTGGCTCGACACGACGAACGGCGCAATCGTCCAGAAGGTCGCGACCTGGCCCACGGCGAGCGTCGTCGGCGCGCCGTTCGGCGTCGCCGGCTGGTAGGTGAGCGTCGTTCCGCTGACGGCGCCCACGATGCGCCACGGCGTGGACTCGGGGGTGCCCGGCCAGCGGTCGCGGTAGCGCGCCGCGACGTACTCGTGCCCCAGCGTCTTCACGGGGAAGAGTTGCTGGTGCGACGAGTCGCACGCCTGATCGCCGACGTCGATGTTGAGGCAGGTGGCGCCGCCCCACACGCCGACCGGCTGCGTGGCGAGAATGGGGCTGCCCGTCAGCTCTGCGTCCTGCGTGAACTGGATGTAATCGCCCGGCGCAGCGAGCGTGTACGTGCCCGTCGTCCCCGCCGCGGTCGCGGGGATCCCCGTGCCGCCGACGATGGCGGCCTTCGGGCTGATGCTCACCTGCGTGTTCGCCTGCGAGGCGACGATCTCGATGAAGGGCTGCGCCTGCGGAACATACTGGTCCTTCGCGAACGGGTTGACCGCGATGTAGTTGACGTCCCACGCGCTGGTCGGAACGAGGAGCGTCGCACTCGTCGCGGCGCTCTGCCCGCCGCCAAACGGGAAAATATCGTAGGCGACGACGGGGCGGTCTGTCTTGACGTGGAACGCCTTGCCGGTTGCCGTCCCGTGGACCGCACCATCGGTCGAGAACGCGGGGGTGACGCCCTGAGGGCAGTTGAAGTTGAACTGACCGCTCGCAGCGCTCTGGGCGTTCGAGAGAAAGAGAATCGCCACCTGGCCGGGCTGCAGTCCGCCCGTGCCCAGGGGAGAGTAGGTAAGGCTCGCGCCGGTGCCCGACGGGACGTAGGCGGCGGTTGCCGCGTTGATCGTCTTCCCACCCCAGTCGGCGGTGAGGTTCACCGGGGACGTCCACGTGTTGGCGATGAACATCGCGAAGCAGGCGCCCGTCGCCGCCGCGATGATGTCCGGGTCGACCGAGTAGTACTCGCAGCCGAATGTGCTCTTGTTGGTGCTCGCGCTCTGGCACGCGGGGACGCACGACGTTCCCGAGCAGCCTTGATCGGTCGGGCACGCCGTGATCACGTTGCCATTGCAGTCGACGACGTCGTGCAGGTCGGCCGAGCAGTGTCGTGAGCAGCCGCCACCATCGCCCCCTCCGCCGTCGCCGAAGAGACTGCCCGAGCTGCTTCCGCTGCTCCCACTGCTGCTCCCGCTCCCTCCGTCGCCCGTCGCGAAGCCCGAGTTGCCCTGCGAGCCCCCACAGCTCGAAGCGACGATGACGGTCGAGAGCACGCTGAAGCCGAGCATCGTCCACGGAAGGTGCACGTTCATGGTCTTACCTCGCCGCTGAGCGTACGGGATCCCCGACCGGGACGTTCCCCCTGCGACCACCAGTAGCGCAATGGAGACACCTGGGGGCGCACAGGGGACGTCGGGCGCGGGGCGGGCGAATTCGAGCGCAAGCCCCGGAGTGCGGCGCCCCCGGCGCGGGGGTACGGTCCTGACATGACGCGCGCGAGCCGCTCCGAGCCCACCTCCCGGTCCGCCATGGCGCGACGCGAAGGCGTATCGCCCGTCGAGCGCGATCCCCGCTGGTCGCGCGTGCGCGCGCGCGACGCGAGCGCCGACGGCGCCTTCGTCTACGCGGTGCGGACGACGGGCGTGTACTGCCGGCCGTCGTGCGGCGCCCGGCTCGCGCGGCCGGAGCACGTGGCCTTCCACGAGAGCGCCGAGGCTGCCGAGCGCGCGGGGTTCCGCCCGTGCAAGCGCTGCAAGCCTCGCGCGCCTTCGCGGGATGCCCGTTCGGAGGTCGTGACGGCCATGTGTCGCATCCTCGAGCGCGCCGGGCAGGCGCCCACGCTGGAGGCGCTCGCCGGCCAGGTGGGGCTCAGCCCGTTCCACGCGCACCGCACCTTCAAGGCCGCCACGGGCCTCACGCCGGCGCAGTTCGCCAGGGCCCGGCGCGCGGAGCGCCTCCGCGACGAGCTTCGGGCAGCGACCTCGATCACGAGCGCGATCTACGGCGCCGGCTTCAGCTCCGCCGGCCGGTTCTACGAGCGCTCGGACGCGATGCTCGGCATGACCCCGAGCCGCTACCGGGCGGGGGGAGCGGGCGTCGCGATCCGCTTCGCGGTGGGTCAGTGCACGCTCGGCGCGATCCTGGTCGCCGCGACCGACCGGGGCGTGTGCGCCATCCTCCTCGGGGATGACCCGGCGGAGCTGGTGCACGATCTCGAGCGCCGCTTCCAGGGCGCGCGCCTGGTCGGCCGCGACGCTCGGTTCGAACGCACAGTGGCGTGCGTCGTCGGGCTCGTCGAGCGTCCGGGGCTCGGCGTGAACCTCCCGCTCGACGTGCAGGGCACGGCCTTCCAGCAGCGTGTGTGGGAGGCGCTCCGTCGCGTCCCGGCCGGAAGGGTCGTCAGCTACACGGAGCTGGCGCGTGAGCTCGGCGCGCCCCGATCGGTACGCGCCGTCGCGCAGGCCTGCGCGGCCAACCCGCTCGCCGTGGCGATCCCGTGCCACCGGGTCGTGCGCCGCGACGGGGACCTCGCGGGCTACCGGTGGGGCGTCGAGCGCAAGCGCGAGCTGCTCGCGCGGGAGGCGCGCGAGTGAACGGCGGCGGGTACCACGCCCGCGACCTCGTCCGCGTGCCAGGGCTCATCACCCTGTGCCGCCTCCCGCTCTCCGTCGTCTTCCCGTTCGCTGCGAGCCGTCCAGCCGCGGCGCTCGGCGTACTCGCGGCCGCCGCCGCCACGGACGTCCTCGACGGGTGGGCGGCGCGGCGTCTCCGCCAGGAGACGTCCGCGGGCGCGGTGCTCGACGGCGTCATGGACAAGGTGTTCGTCGGAGTCGTGCTCGTCACTCTCGTCGTCACCGGCGCGCTCGCGCCGCTCGACGTCGCCATCCTCGGCACCCGCGAGATCGGGGAGATTGTCCTGCTCGCCGTCGTCGTCCTCCGCCGTCGCCGGCGCCTGGGGGAGCATCGCGCCGCCAGCGCCCTCGGCAAGCTCGCCACGGTGCTCCAGTTCGCGACGGTCGCCCTGGCGATCGGCCGAGCTCCCGGGCTCCGCATCGCCGTGCTCGTCACGGGAGCCTCCGGCGCGCTCGCCGCGCTCGCCTACGCGCGCCGGGAGTTGTGAAGCGGGCGAAGTGTGAGTGCCTGTGCGCCCTGACCTCGCGGACAGTCGCCGTGGCGCGGACCGCTTTGCTACCCTCACGTTCGGCGCGATCCTCGGGCTCTCGCATGACGACGCGTCTCCTCCTCGCCGACGACCACCCCATCGTACGGGACGGCATCCGCCTTCTGATCGAGGGCCTCGGCCCGGAGTTCTGCATCGTCGCGGAGGTCGAGGACGGCCTCGCGGCGGTCGACGCGTGTGCGCGCCTGCGGCCCGAGGTGGCCCTCCTCGACATGAGGATGCCGCAGCTCGACGGGATCGCCGCGATCCGCAGGATCGCCGGGCAGCCCGCGCCACCACACGTCGTCGCGCTGTCCGGGGATGCGAACCCGTACCGCGTACGCGAGGCGCTCGCGGCGGGGGCCGCGGGCTACGTGGTCAAGTCCGACCTCACGCGGGATCGGCGCGTCGCGGATGGAAACCCTCAGGGGGAGGGCGCTCGTGAGCGGGAGCGCGAGAACTCGTTCCACGCGCTCCCGAATGGAACGCGGTGCTCGTCGAGGTCATCCAGGCGACCCCCTCGTCATCCCAGCCGACGGACCGGCCGTCGGCGACGGGTCGCTGGAACGCTCAGTCGCCTTTGCGGTAGTCCGCGGCGACGACCCCGTGGCGGCGCATCAGGCGGTAGAAGCTCTCCCGCTCGATGCCTGCGTGCGTCGCCGCGCCCACGACGTCGCCGCCGAAGCGCCGGAGCACCGCCACGATGTACCCCCGGGTCGTCGCGTCGCGCGCCTCCGCCAGCGCCGCCTGCAGCGGGCCAGTCGCCAGCACGGGCTCGATGGGCGGGGCGCGCCGCTGCTGCACGCTCGGTGCGTTTCGCAGCTCGGGCGGCAGGTCCTCGAACTGAATCTGCTCGCCCGTCGCCAGGATCGCCGAGCGCTCGACGGCGCTCCGGAGCTCGCGCACGTTGCCCGGCCAGGCG
>JAJYCT010000213.1 GCA_021778125.1 Myxococcales bacterium | reverse complement strand
GGCGGGATCTCGGCGAGATCGTCGAGGCCGATCTCCTCCGCGTGAAGCGCGGGCGCGACGGCTACGACGCCGTGCACGCGGAGCTGGCCGCGCGCGACCTCGCGGCCCGCCTGCGCGAACCCGATCCCTCGTTCGGCGCGCGCGGCAGCGTCGGGCGCGCGGGGGGGGAGGCGGGCGGCGGGCGCGGGACGCCCGGCGAGGACGGCGAGGGCTCGGGCGACGAGGTGGACCGCGCTCAGCACGAGGCGGAGCAGGATCTCGAGCGCCTCGCGCAGGAGCACGCCGGACAGATCGCGAAGATGGAGCAGGCGCTCGCGGGGGCCACGGGCGACGCGGACCTCAAGGCGCTGCAGGAGGAAGCGAAGAGGCACGCCCAGGCCGTGCGCGACGCGGCGCGCGACCTCCCGTCCGTGGGCATGGGCAGCGACTCGTGGACGAGCAAGGGCGCCGCGGCGCGCGAGCTCGCGGAGCAGATGGCGCGCTCGCTCGAAGAGGTGCGCCCCGACGAGGCGACGCAGAGCGGGCGCAGCGCCGTCGGCGCGCTCGACGAGGCCAAGAAGATGCTCCAGCGCGGCGCCTGGCTCGAGGACCCGAGCGGCGAGGAGGAGCACCGCGTCGACGGCGCCCGCCGCAAGCTCGACGCCGAGGAGAGGTGGGCCGAGGAGCAGCTCGGCGAGCTGCGGCGCCGCGCGGCCGAGCGCGCGCGCAAGGACCTCGAGCAGGGCGGCCAGGACGAGGACAAGCTGGCCGAGCGGGCGCGCGAGCTCGGTGACCGCTCGCGCGAGCACGGCTCGATGCCGCAGCAGGCCGTCGAATCCATCGAGGATGCCGAGCGCGCGGCGCGCCAGGCGGCGCTGGCGCTCCGCCAGGGCGACGCCGACCACGGCCTCGAGCACCAGCGCGAGGCGCAGCGGGCCCTCGAGGCGGCGCGCCAGCAGCTTCAGGGCGACGACCCCGAGGCGAGCGCGCCGCCGCCACCCGAGGGCGACGGCGACCGGTCGCGCGGGGGCGAGGTCGTCATCCCGAACGCGAGCGAGCACAAGGGGCCGGAGGAGTTTCGGCGCCGGGTCGTGCGAGGGCTCGCGTCGCCGTCGGGCGGCGCCCTGAAAGACGCCGTTCGTCGCTACGCGGAGGGGCTGCTCCGATGAAGATCCGGACCGTGGCTGCGCTCGCCCTGCCGCTCGTCGTGCTCGCGGCGCCCTCTCGCTCCTTCGCGCAGCGCGACCTCGCCCGTCACACCCAGGCGCTCATTGCGGGCCTCGACTACGACGAGGCCCGCCGCGAGCTCGCGGCGGCCGACGGCGACGATCCGGCGGTGGCCGTCGAGCGCGCGCGCCTGGCGCTCTATGAGCTCGACTGCGACGGCGCGGCGGCGGTCCTCGCCCGCCCCGAGGTGCAGAGGACCGAGGCCGGCGAGCAGCTCGCGGATGTCGTGCGCGGGTGCCAGCGCGTGACCGCCTCGCTCGTCGTCGACCGCGACGAGGCGCGCGGCATCGAGCTGCGCTGGCAGGACGAGCACGACCGGGCGCTCGGGCCGCTCATCGGCGAGACGATCGCCCGGGTCCGCGAGACGCTCACGCGCGAGCTCGGCGTCGACTGGCCGCTGCCGACGCGCGTCGTCGTCGTTCGCGACCTGCTCTCCCTCTCGGCGATGACCGGCCTGCCCTACAAGAGCGCGCAGACCACGGGCACCGTCGCCGTCGCCAAGTGGGGCCGCGTGACGCTCCTCAGCCCGCGCGCCAGCCCGCACGGCTACGCCTGGCGCGACACGATCGCCCACGAGCTCACCCACCTGGCCGTCACGCGGGGCTCCGGCGATCGGGCGCCGCTCTGGCTCCAGGAGGGCGTGGCCAAGCGCGAGGAGACCCGCTGGCGGGCGCCCGGGCCGATGGACGACCGTCCCACCCCCGAGGCCGTGGTGGCGCGTGGCACCGAGCTTGGACTCGGCTTGCCGCTCGACAAGCTCGGGCCCAGCATCGCCATGCTGCCGAGCGCCGACGCGGCGATGGTGGCCTTCGCCGAGGTCACGAGCTTCGTCCGCTACTACGCGCGGACGCAGGGGGACGACGCCCTGCCCAGGCTGCTCGCGGAGCTGCGCTCCGGCGTTGAGGCCGACGCGGCGCTCCGGGCGGTAAGCGGCGCCGACCTCGCCGCCTGGGACACGAGGTGGCGGGCGTATGTCGCCTCGCGCCCGCACGAGCCCATCCCGGCGCTCTTCGGGCTGGGCGGGGAGCACGGCGACGCCGCGAAGCTGCGGGACCTGCGCGACCGCTCGCGCCTCGCCGAGCTGCTCCTGGCTCGCGATCACCCGGCCGAGGCGACGACGGAGCTCGACCGGATCGAGCTGGCGGGGGCCCCCGTCGCCCGCGAGGCGTGGGAGCGGGCCGTGGGCGATCCGAGCGTGCGCTGGCTGCGCGCCCGGGCCCTCGAGGCGGCCGGCCGGCGCAAGCAGGGCGAGCCGCTCGTCGAGGACCCCCGCGAGGTCCTCTCGTCGTACGGTCCCTGGTGGGCGACCCGGGGCCGCTGGGCGCGCCTGCGCGGCGACGAGCCAACCGCGACCGCGTCGTTCATCGAGGCCGTGGCCGCCGATCCGCTGGATCCCGAGGCCGCCTGCGAGTCGCTCGACCCGGACGCGGCTCCGCTCGACCCTCCGGCCCACGCCCTCTGCGAGGCAGCGCGGGCGGCTGGCGAGCCGGAGTTCGCCGGAGACTAATCCAGTGAAATGACGCCAGATTGACCGGCGGACGTCGCCCCAGTTACGATGCTTCGAAGGGCGGCTCCTCGCCCCAGCCCTCGTCGTTTTCGCACGAAGCGATGTCGGCTGTTCGTCCGTCGGTGCCGCGGGCGACCGTGACTCATGAGCGCCGTCACCTACGCCACCGCCCAGCTTCTGCGCGCCTTGCCCCGCGCCCGCATCGGGCGCGCGCTCGGCCGCCTTGCCGACCATCGCTGGTCGGACGCGGTGGGGCGGGCCGTCGTGGGCGTGTACGCGCGCGTGTACGACGTGCGCCTCGACGAGTGCGTGGAGAGCGGCGGCTGGTCGAGCTTCGACGCGTTCTTCACGCGCCGCCTGCGCGACGGGGCCCGTCCCCTCGACCGCGATCCGCGCGTCATCACGAGCCCCGCCGATGGCCGCGTCGAGTCGCTCGGAGCGATCGACGAGGGCGGGGCGTTCGTGGTCAAGGGCCGTCCCTACTCCGTGGCGGAGCTCGTCGGTGGGGAGGACGAGGCGCGCCGTTTCCTCGGTGGCAGCGCCTGCGTCGTGTATCTCTCGCCCCGGGACTACCACCGGGTCCACGCGCCCATCTCCGGGACCGTCCGGCGCATCCGGTCGATGCCGGGCGACTACTACCCGGTGAACGCCGTGGGCGTTCGGCACGTGCCCAACCTGTTTTGTCGCAACCGGCGGGTCTCCCTCGAGATCGACGCCGACGGCGGGGCCGGCCGCGTGACCGTCGTCATGGTCGTCGCCATGATCGTCGGGCGCATCACCACCGTCGGGGTGCCGGAGCACGACGTCCCGCTCGGTGACCACGTCTTCGAGCCGCCCCTGCGGGTGCAGCGCGGCGACGAGCTCGGCGTCTTCCACCTGGGCTCGACCGCCGTCGTCCTCGCCGAGAAGCGCGCGTGCGGCCCGTGGCTCGTGGGCGAGGGGCCGGTCCGCTACGGGCAGGCGCTGCTGCGCGGGGGGCAGGGATGAGCGAGGACGGCCGCCCCGTGCCGAAGGTCCTCGTCGACCCCACGGTGACCGTGCCGGACCTGCCGCGCACGACCTCCGATCGGCCGCCGCCGGAGCCCGCGCCCTCCGCACCCGGTGACGCGGAGCCGGTCAAGAGCACGCGCGACTCGTCGCCCGGCTACCGCAGGCGCGGACGTACGCTCCGCATCCCGGACGACGAGGTGGCGCGCCCCGACCTCACGCCGGCTCCGCGCGCGGTCTCGGCGCCGGCGCCCCCGCCGGCCGCAGCCGAGCCGCCGCCCGTGATGGTCACGCCGATGCGGATCATCACGATCAACCCGGCGCCTGCCGACGCCCCGCTTCCGCCCGTGGAGGTCCCGCCCCCCTCGGCGCCGCCGCGTGGGGCGGGGGAGGACAGCTGGACGCCCTACCAGCCGACGGTCACCGACGCGCCCGCCGCCGAGCTGGCGCGCCGTCCCCTCTCGTCCGACGACATCCTCCCGGCCGGGTCGGAGTCCGAGCCGCCCCCGGACTCCGTCGAGCCGATCGAGGAGGAGGCGGCGGCGCCGTCGCCTGCGGCGGTGGGGCCGCTGCCGGTGCGGGCCAAGGCGCCGACGGAGCCCGAGGGCGAGGACGTGCAGTTCGAGGACGACGGCGCCGCGCTCGCGGCACCCGCCGTGGCCATGGCGCTCGCGGCACCGGAAGGCGACCGTACGTCCGACCCCGGCGCCGAGCTCGGGGCCGAGGAGCTCGAGACGGTCGACGCGGCGCCCGCCCCCAGGATCGAGCTGGTGGCGCCGCCGAAGGCGCCCGTCGTGGCGAACCTGCCGCCGATGCGCGCGCGGCAGGCGTCGCAGCCCCCGGTGCCACCCCCGAAGAAGGTCACGGCGCCCAAGCTCGGCAAGCCGCCGCTCGTCATCGTCCCGCCCCAGCTCGGCAACGTGTCTCCCGCCTCGGACCTCGCGGCGGGCCGCAAGAAGGGCCGCCTCTGGTGGGAGGATCTCTTCAACGACGACTACCTCCGGGCGTGTGAGAAGCTGACCGACGCCCAGATCGCCCACGAGGTCGACTTCATCGAGGAGAGCCTCAGCATCGAGAAGGGGGGGGCCGTGCTCGACCTCGCGTGCGGCACGGGCCGGCACGCCATCGACCTGGCCAGGCGCGGCTACGAGGTGGTGGGCTACGACCTGTCGCTCGCGATGCTCGCCCGGGCGGGGGACGAGGCGCAGGACCGGGACGCGAAGCTGAACTTCATCCAGGGCGACATGCGCGAGATGACGTTCGACGAGCAGTTCGACGGCGTCTTCTGCTGGAACACGAGCTTCGGGTACTTCGAGGAGGAGAAGAACGCGCTCGTCATCGACCGCATCCACAAGGCCCTCAAGTCCGAGGGGTTGCTCCTGCTCGACGTCATCAACCGAGATTTTCTCGTACGGCAGTCGCCCTCCCTCGCCTGGTTCGAAGGCGACGGGTGCGTGTGCATGGACGAGATGAACGTGGACTTCATCACGAGCCGGATGAGGGTCAAGCGCACCCTGATGCTCGACGACGGGCGCGCCCGCGAGGTCGAGTACTCCCTGCGCGTCTACAGCCTGCACGAGCTCGGGAGGATCCTCCACGAGCACGGGTTCAAGGTGTGCGAGGTGAGCGGGCGCGTCGCGACGCCAGGGGTGTTCTTCGGCAACGAGTCCCCGCGGACGATCATCCTCGCCGAGAAGCGCTAGTCGCGCCGGGCTCCGCGCGCCGACGCGCAGCAACGGAAGCCCGTCTCGGTTCCCTTGTAGTAGCGGTCGTGGCCGCCCTGCGCGTCGCGGCAGGCGTGCTTGCCGGGCTGCCACCAGTTGCCCTTCTGCACCACGACCGTACCCTCGGGCACGCGATCGACGCTGACCCACTCGGCGACGTTGCCGGCCATGTCGAGCACGCCGAACGGGCTCGCGCACGAGGGGTGCGCCCCCGCCGGGGCGCGCTCGTCGCGCAGCTTCCACGGGGCGTCGATCGCAAGGAGGTCCAGCCGGTCGGCGTTGCACCGGGCGGCCTCGCGCCGCCAGCCGTACGGGTAGGGGCGCATCTCCTCGCCTTCGCAGGCGAAGTTCCACTCGCTCTCCTTGCACACGCGGGCGCCCGCCGCCTCGCAGGTGTGCTTCGCGTCCGTCCAGGATTGGACGTTGAGCGGCAGATCGGTGCCGCCCTCGGTGCGCTCGCGCCGGTCGATGCAGAAGCGCTCGTGCGTGCGCGAGCCGACGCACCGCGCGGGCTGTTCGTACTCGGCGCAGCGGTACTCGTGGTAGCGCCCGGGCGGGTCCATCCAGCGCCGGCAGCGTTGCTCGACGTGCGGGCAGTACTCGCCCTCGACCAGGACCATTCCATCCGGGCACGCCGCCGCCTCGACCGGGGGCTCGACCGGGACGCCGCCGCCCGCTCCCTCGACGATGGCCGGCGCGCGGCTGGGGCTCTCGGCCAGGGCGTGAGGGCCGACGAGCAGGGCGAGGACCAGCGGCCCCCCCAGGACGGCGATGCTGCGCGCTCGACCCATGGGAAGCCCAGGGGATAGCCCAGAGGGGCCCGCCCTCCCAAGCACTTTCGGCCGCGACCCGCGGCGGAGGTTCAGTACTTCACCGAGACAATCGTCAGATCGACGTCGCCGCTCGGCCGCCGCAGCTGGACCGTATCGCCCGCGCGGCGCTTGAGCAGCGCACGCCCGATGGGGGACCTCCAGGACACGTCGCCGCGCGCGAGATCGATCTCGTCCTCGCCGACGATGCGGTAGGCGGCGCGCGCGCCGTCCTCGTCCTCGACCTCGACGGTCGCGCCGAAGAAGATGACCTTCACGTCGGGCGCGCGCGGCTCGACGACGGTGGCCTTCTCGAGGCGCCGGGTGAGCCACGCCATGCGCCGGTCGATCTCGCGCAGCCTCTTCTTTCCGTAGATGTACTCGGCGTTCTCGCTGCGGTCCCCCTGGGCGGCGGCGTCGGCGACCTCCTGGACGACCCGGGGGCGCTGCTTGGAGCGCAGGTCGGCGAGCTCGTCCTGGAGCTTTCGCGCCCCCGCGCGCGTGATGTAGTTCGGCGTGCCGTCGGCGGGCATCGCGGCAGGGTGCCGTACGACGGGGCCTTGTGACAACGGCAAGCGGCCGGCATACCCTGGCCCGCGCATGAGCTCCCGCGCCCTTTCCGCCGCTGCCTGCCTCGCGCTGCTGACCCTGATCCCGGCCTGCGGCTCGCCCAGGCCGGCCGAGGAGCCCGAGAATGCCGAGCCCGCGGCCGCGTCCGAGCCGCCGCCGGCGCCGCCGCCCCCGCCCGCGCCGAGCCTCTACGAGCGGCTGGGCAAGAGCGAAGCGCTCGCGGGCGTCGTCGAGGAGCTCATGGGCAACGTGCTCGCCGACCACCGGCTCGGCAAGCTGTTCGACCGGGCCCACAAGGACAAGGCTCGGTGGAAGCAGCTCACCACGCGCATGGTCGCCGAGCTGTGCGTGGTCGCGGGCGGCGCCGACTGCGGGTACGACGGCAAGCCGATGAAGGACGCGCACGCCGGTCTGAACGTGACCGGCCCGCAGTGGGACGCCTTCATCGAGGACCTCGGCATCGCGCTCAAGACGCGCGGCGTGGACGACGCCGTCGCCAAGGCCCTCGAGGACAAGCTCGAGCAGCAGATCCGGGCGGACATCGTCGTCGGGAAGGGCAAGTGACGTGAAGCACACTGGCGGCGAGGCCGAGGCCTGAGCTAGGAAGCGCCCCCATGAGCGCCCGGGGCAAACCTCTCGGCTCGCACCTGGCTGCGCTCGACGGCGTGCGGGGGCTCGCCATCGTCATGGTCCTCTTCGTGCACTTCGTCGGGGACCTCGGCCCGGAGAGCGCGCTCGAGCGGCTGCTCGTGAAGGCCTCCAACTACGGGCTGTGGGGCGTCGACCTCTTCTTCGTCCTCTCCGGGTTCCTCATCACCGGCATCCTGTGGGACAGCAAGGGCGATCCTCGGTTCTTCCGCAACTTCTACGTCCGCAGAACGCTACGGATCTTTCCGCTGTACTACGCGGTCTTGACGGTCCTCTTCGGCGTGCTCCCGCTGCTGCCGGCCATCTACCCGCCCGACCTCGCCGACTCGGCCCGCCATCAGTCCTGGGTCTGGGCGTACGCCACCAACTTCTACGTGGCGCTCAAGGAGGACTGGGCTCTGCCGTACGTGAGCCACTTCTGGTCGCTCGCCGTCGAGGAGCACTTCTACCTGGCGTGGCCCTGGGTCGTGCTCGTGTGCTCGCGCACGGCGCTGCTGCGAGTGTGCTCCGCCGCCATCGTGTTCTCGCTCTGCCTCCGCTGGGGGATGGCCCTCGCGGGGGCGGGGCCGATCGCCCTGCAGACGGTCACCCCCTGTCGCCTCGATGCGCTGTGCACGGGAGGCTTGCTGGCCGTGGCGGCGCGTCCGGACGGGCTCGACCGCATGTCCCGCGCGGCTCGTCCGGTCCTCGTCGCGTCGGGGGCCGGCATCCTCCTGCTCTCTCTCTGGCACGCCACGACGGGGACGCTCGACGTCGTGACGCTCCCCGCGCGTCCAACCCTCTTCGCGTTCTTCTTCGGAGCGCTCATCGTCCTCGCGATCACCCTCGACGCAAGGGCACCCCTCGCGCGCTTCTTCCGCAGCCGCGTCATGCGCTTCTTCGGCAAGTACAGCTACGGGCTGTACGTGTTCCACGGGATCATCGCGTACGGGCTCCAGGTGAAGCAGCACGACGCCCAGTGGCTCAGCGCGCGACTGGGGTCCCACCTGGCGGCCATGGGCGTGCAGGCCGTCCTGGGCGCGGCCGTGTCGCTCCTCGTGGCGATCCTGAGCTACGAGCTGTTCGAGAAGCATCTGCTCCGTCTCAAGGATCGCTTCGCCGCGCCCGGGAGAGCGGCCGCGCAGCCGGGCTGAGGGGCGGCGCGCGCGCAGGACCCGATCGGCGGGGAGAGGAGCCCTGGTTCGCCGCGCGGAAGCTCGGGTTCGCCGCGCGGAGACGCAGGTTCGCCCGCTCGGAGATCGGTCTCCGGCCGCGCGACCGCGGACCTCCGCGGCTCCGGACGCCGCCGCCTCGCCCGGAGGCCGCACGTCCTCGCCCGGAAGAGCGATCTCGCCGCGGGCGAGCCCCGCTTCGGCGGCCGCAACGTCGATCTCTCCGGCTCCGGAGCGAGTTGGTGTCCGGCGAAGTCGAGCGTCCGCGCGGCGAGGCCGGTCTTCTGCCTGGCGAAGTCGATCCTCCGCGGCGCCGATCGCGATCCCGGCGGCAGAGGCGCAGGTCCGTCGCGCGGAGGCGTCGGTCCGCGGCGCGGAGATCCGAGGTCGTGTCGCGGAGGCCTCGGTCCGCGGCGCGGAGGTCCGGGGTCGTGTCACGGAAGCCTCGGTCCGCGGCGCGGAGATCCGGGGTCGTGTCACGGAAGCCTCGGTCCGCGGCGCGGAGGTCCGGTCTGGTCGGGCCGAGGTGCGCGGGGGTCGCGCGCAGGTCCGCGGTCGGCGGGCCGAGGCCCGTCCCGGTCGCCGCGGAGCGCAGGGTCGTCGCGCCGGGCCTCGAGCCCCTCGCGGTCAGAACTGCCCGACGACGGCCGCCCCGCCCGGAGTCGGCACGAGGCGCAGCGTCGGCCCGGAGGGGGTCGAGGGTCCCAGGCCGCGCTCGAGCCTCTCCCACGCGCCGATCGCCGCCGTCGGCTGCGTGAGGACCTTCGCCTCGGCGACGACCATCCCCACGCCGAAGGCGAGGGCGCCCCGGTCGGGCAGGCCGTCGTGCAGCCAGAGCCAGAGGCCCGAGGCGGCGTTGACGACGAAGCCCCCGAGGTGAGCGATCCACGATCGTCCGAGGCGCTCGAGCTCCGCGCTCGCGCGCAGGGCGTCCTCCGCGCGAGCGAGGCGCGCGGCGCGCGCCGCGGGGTCGGCCGGCAGCGCCGAGGGCTCGGTCGTCGCGAAGACGACGGGCACCGGAATGGCGAGGGTCGTCACCAGGCCGACGGCGGAGGCGGCGAGGCCCACGTTGGCCGTGTCGCGCAGCGCGGGATCGCTCGTCGCCAGCGAGACGGCACCCTCGGCGCCCATGGCGCCCGCGAATCCGGCGGCCCAACCCCACCACCAGAGGCGCGCGGCGGGCGCCTGCTCGGCGAGGATCGACTCC
>JAJYCT010000212.1 GCA_021778125.1 Myxococcales bacterium | reverse complement strand
TCTCAGGGCAGCGTCCTGATTGTTGGCTTCACTCTCGGGGCGCCAGCTGTTCGCAAGGAAATTATTCCCCGAAATAGCGATGAACCGGGCATAAGCGGGCGCATAGGTGCCGTCGCGCCGGCGGGCCAGCGTCCAGCGCTCGCGCAGGTACGCGGTGCGCTCGGGCTGCCCCGGCGCCGCGACGCGCGCGACGTTCGACTCGATCTCGAGATCCACCTCGACGGTCGGCGACGCTCCGTCCAGCCCGCGCACGCCGGTCACCGAGATCGCGCCGACGATGACCGTGCGGACCTCGGCGACGTGGATCTCGCGCAGGCGCGCGAGGACCGACGGCGAGAGGTACGGCGCCAGGCGGTCGACGCGGCCGGCGAGCGCGTAGTGCACGTGCGCGTAGAGCGCCGCGACGAAGTCCTCGAACAGCACGACCGAGAAGTCCGGGTCCCATCGCTGCAGCGTCGCGAGACGGCGTCGCGCCGAGCCCGCGGGCGGGGCAAGGGACGCCTCGGTGTACGCGGGCGCATCGCCACCCCCGGCGCCGCTGCTCCAGCCCTTGAGCCGCGCGCGGCTGGCCTTCACGAGCAGGAAGGCGCCGACGAAGATGCCGACCACGACGGCCTTCACCGGCCAGGGCAGGCTCGAGAAGAGGAAGTCGAAGAGCAGGATCACCAGGCCGCCGCCGTTGCTCGACGAGCCTCCGCCGCCCCCGCTCCAGCCGCCTCCGCCTCCGCCTCCGCTGCCGCCCCCGTAGGACGAGCCGCCGCCGGGGCGCGCGAGCACGGCGCTCGCGGCGCACACGACCGCGGTGGCAACGGCCAGGACGAGACCGAGGCGGACGGCGCGACGGCTCCTCACGACATCACCGGAGCGTCGGGCAGCTCGTTGACGTCGTCGGCGGAGCGCGGCAGCGCCGCCCCCAGGCTCGGGCCGAGAGCGCGCAGCGCGGCGAGGAACGCGGGCAGGTCCGCCCTGCGCACCGCCTCGCCCATCGCGCGGCCGGGCCCCTCGACGAGCTGCGGGTCGACGGCCGTGTCGGGCACGAGCTCGACACGGCGCTCGAACGTGGACACGTACACGAGGATGCCCGTGCGCCCGCGCGTGCGCGAGACGCCCTGCTCGACGAAGGCCTCCCGGGCTCGCGCCCGCACCTGGGCGCCCGCGCGTCGCGGTCCGAGCAGCGCCCGCTTGAGCGGCCCCACGCTCGCCGACAGGGCCGCGCCCGCCGCGAAGGCGAGCGCGACGTCCACGGGGATCGCGGCCACCGCCACGGGCCACGGGTCGAACAGGAGCACCAGCAGCGCGGCGAACGCCAGGGCCGCGCCCGCCGCCAGATCCACCTCGCGGAACGTGCCCGAGGTCCGGCGCACGACGACGACGATCTCGCCCGCGGTCTGCCGCTCGATGTCCACGACCGCGTCGGTCACGCCCTTGCGCGCAACCTCGGAGAAGAAATCCCGCTCGCTCACGCGCCCCATCCTAGACGAGCTACGCTGCGCTGCGTGAGCACCCTCAAGATAAAGAAGATCGATCACGTCGCGGTCTGCGTGAAGGACATCGACCAGGCCGCGGCCCGGTGGCGCGAGGTCCTGGGGCTGGTGCCCGGGAGGCGCGAGGTCGTCGAGTCGCAGAAGACCGAGGCCGCCCTGCTGCCCCTGGGGGAGACGAGCGTCGAGCTCATCGCGCCGCGCGGCAACGAGGGTCTCGAGCGCTTCCTCGAGAAGCGCGGCCCGGGGCTGCACCACATCGCCGTCGAGGTCGAGGGCATCGAGACGGCGATTGCCCTGCTCGAGGGCCTGGGTGTGCCCATGATCGATCGCATCCCGCGCGCCGGCGCCCGCGGCCACAAGGTGGCGTTCGTTCACCCGAGAGCCACCGGCGGCGTGCTCGTCGAGCTCGTGGAGCCGGCGCGGTCCTGAAGCGTTCTGTCCTTTCTGTCGAGTTGCTTCTCGGGTATCCTCCGTGCGTTCTCAGAGGAGGCCGGGTCTTGAAACCTCGTTCCATTCGTTGGGGTTGTGGGTTGTTGATCGCGGGGGCGGTCGTCCTTTCGCAGGCGTCGTCGGCACGCGCCGAGGACAAGGGGCCGGCGGCCAAGCCGCCCACCAAGGCGCAGCCCGCGGCCAAGCCGGCGGCGAAGCCGGCCACCGCGCCGCCGACCAAGGCGCAGCTCGCCGAGGCCAAGAAGCACTACGGCGAGGGCGACAAGAAGTTCAAGGCGGGCGACTTCGCCGGCGCCGAGGCCGAATTCAAGGCCGCCAACGACATCAAGGCGGCGCCGCAGTCCGAGCGCTACATCGGCATGTGCGAGGACGCCCTGGGCAACTTCGCGTCCGCCGTCGAGTGGTACGAGCGGTTCCTCGCCCACGTGCCCGAGAAGATGGCGGCGCAGGGCGACGAGATCAAGAAGCGCGAGGCCGACATCAAGGCGCTCCCGGGCAAGCTCCACATCGACTCGAACCCGCCGGGGGCCGCGGTCACGATCGACGACAAGCCGCAGGCCGCCCCGACGCCCATCGACGTCGAGCTCGCGCCCGGCAGTCACGCCCTCAAGCTCACGGCGCCCGGCCGCCTGCCGACGCAGAAGACGGTCGACGTGACCTTCGCGTCCAAGCAGACCGTGTCGGCGGATCTCGATCCGGAGCCGCCGCCGCCCGCGCCGCCGCCCGCTCCAGTCGCGGTGACGCCGCCGGCCCCGCCGGCCCCGCCGCCTCCTCCTCCCGCGCCCCGCAGCAACGTGCCGGCCTACGTGACGGGCGGCCTCGCGATCCTCGCGGCGGGCGTGGGCACGGTCTTCGGGATCATGACGCTCAGCGACAAGAGCAACTACGACAAGAACCCGACGACGCAAACGGCCGACAACGGGGACACGCACGCGCTCATCACGGACATGGCGTTCGGCGTCGCGCTCACGTTCGGCGTGACCAGCGCCGTGCTGTTCCTCACGAAGGACGAGCCAGCGGCGGCCGCGAAGACCGAAGGCGCGCACGTCGCGAGCCAGCACGCGAAGAAGAAGAGCTTCACGGTAACGCCGACGCCGATCGTCGGCGCCCACTCGGGTGGCGCGGGCTTCACGGTGCGGTTCTAGGCACCTGCGAGAAAGACATGAAGACGAAGCGCACGATCAAGTGGGGCCTTCTGGTGGCGGTCGCGACGGCAGCGGCCGTGACGGCGATGAGCGGGTGCGAGCTGGCGGTCGAGTTCGACCGCAGCAAGATCCCGCAGGAAGAGGCGGGCCTGGAGGACGGCGGAACGGACGGCACGACCGGCGACGGTCCGACGACCGATGGACCAGGCCCCGACTCGACGACCGAGGCTGGCGGCGACTCGTCGACGGTCGACAGCGGCGGCCGCGACTCGGCGACGGTCGACAGCGGCGGCCGCGACTCGGCGACGGTCGACAGCGGGATGGATGCCGTCGCGGATTCGGCGGCGGACGTCCAGCCGGAGGCGGCGACCGACGCGGCGGGCGAGGCGGCGAGCCTGCTCGGCAGCGGCGCGGTCTGTTCGGGCGACGCCCAGTGCACGAGCGGCGTCTGCGGCGTCTCGGGTACCGGAAGCTGCTGCGCGGCGGCGTGCTCCCCGGTGGGGAGCACCTGCGGCGCCACGGGTTGCGACACGTCGGGCGCGTGCGTCTTCCCCTCTTCGTCGACCACGTGCGCCCCCGCGTCCTGCACAGGCTCGATGCTCACGCAGGCCTCCACGTGCCTCGCCGGCTCGTGCGCCGCGGGCGTGAGCGCGGCGTGTGCGGGTGGCTTCATCTGCGCCGACGCGACGTCGTGCAAGACGGCGTGCAGCGCGGACACCGACTGCGCCTCGACGGCGGACTACTGCTCGAACCCCGGCCCCAGCGGCACCTGCATCAGCAAGGGCGCCGCCGGCGGGACGTGCACCGCCAGCGCTCAGTGCACGAGCGGCGTCTGCGGCGTCTCGGGCACGGGCACCCACTGCTGCTCGGCGGCTTGCAGTCCGACGGGTACGACCTGCGGAGCGACCGACTGCAACGCGAGCGGGGCCTGTGTCTTCCCGTCGTCGTCGACGTCGTGCGGCGCGGTGTCGTGCTCGGGCAACACGCTGACGAGCCCCGTCTGCGACGGATCGGGGACGTGCGGCACGGGAAGCCCGGCTCCGTGTCCGGGCAGTCTCGTCTGCGCCAGTGCGACCGCGTGTCTGACCGGATGCGGCACGAACGACGCGGCCGGTGACGCGAACTGCGTGACGGGCTTCTGGTGCGACGGGGTCACGAGCGACGCGGGAGCCGCGGGAGCCTGTCAGGCATCGCAGGCGACCGGCGCGCCGTGCGACCGCAACAGCCAGTGCACGGGCGGCTGCAACGTGACCGACGGCGGGACGGGGACCTGCCTCTGAGCCCCGGCTGACCGGCGGGCGGCCCTCTCAGGCGCCCGCCGCCATCTCCGCGATCGCGCTCGCGACGCGCTCGACGTCCGGGGGAAGGACGACGGGCGCGTTCGCGCGCGTCGCCGCGATGCCGGCGAGCCGCTGCTCGTGGTAGCCGACCTTGAACTCGGTGAACTTGAGCCCGTTCGCCGTCGACACGACGACGACGCGCTGATCGGCCTCGATGATCCCGCGCTCGCGGAGCTTGAAGAGGCAGGCGAGGGCGACGCCGGTGTGCGGGCACGTGTAGAGCCCCGTGCGGTCGGCGCGCGCGCACGCGTCGGCCAGCTCCTGCTCGGTGGCCTGCTCGACGACGCCGTCCATCGCGTGCAGGGCCGCCATCGCGCGCGGCGCGCTCACCGGATTTCCGATCTGGATGGCGCTCGCCAGAGTCGCTTCCGCGTGGATCGGCTCGACCGTGTCCTTGCCGGCCGCGAAGGCCCGGTACATCGGGTTGGCCTGCGCGGCCTGGGCGACGCAGAGGCGCGGCATCCGGGCGAGGAGCCCCAGGTCTTGCATCATCTTGAAGCCGGCGTAAAGCGCCGCGGCGTTGCCGAGGTTGCCGCTCGGAAGGATGACCCAGTCGGGCGTCTCCCAGTCGAACTGCTGCACGATCTCGATGGCGACCGTCTTCTGCCCCTCGATGCGCAGCGGGTTCATCGAGTTGGCGAGGTAGACGGCGCCGCGGCGGGCGAGCTCCTTGACGACGGCCATGCACCCGTCGAAGTCGGTCTCGAGGGCGAAGACGCGTGCGCCGTGCGCCAGGGGCTGAACGAGCTGTGCCGCCGAGACGAGCCCGCGGGGCAAGAGGACGGCCACCGGCAGCCCCGCGGCGGCGCCGTAGGCGGCGAGGGACGCGCTCGTGTCCCCCGTGCTCGCGCAGCACAGGACGCGCGTGCCGAGCGCCCCCTGGCGCACGGCCTGCTGCACGACGCTCACGAGCACCGTCATCCCCAGGTCCTTGAAGCTGCCGGTGTGCGAGTTGCCGCAGAGCTTCACCCAGAGGTCGCGCAGGCCGATCTCCTTGCCCAGCCGCTCGCCCCAGAAGAGGTTTGTCCCGCCCTCGTTCGTCGACACGATGTTCTCGTCGGTCACGTCGGGCGCAACCCATTCGCGCTTGCCCCAGACGCCCGAGCCGTACGGCCACTGCGTGCGCATCCAGCGCTCGTCGAAGAGCTTCATCCACGCCGTGGCGCTGCGGTCGCGCAGGGGGTCGACGTCGTGCGTGACCTGGAGGAGGCCGTCGCAGCGCGGGCAGCGGTAGAGGGGCTGGGTGAGTGGATACTCCCCGTCGCACCCGGCGAAGCAGCGGAAGACGGCGCGGTAGCGGGCCATGGCGCGCCGGGAGTGTAGTCGAGGTCGGGGTCGAGGTCGGGATCGCCGTCGACGTCGCCGCCGTCGACCTACGTCCCGCAGGCGAGGACCGAGTAGCTCCCGCCGCCCTGCACCGAGACCGTCTCCGGGCGGCAGCGCCACCCCGTCATGACCGCCGTGCAGTCGGCGTCGGTGAAGCACACGTCGGTGCACTTGTTCGTGTTCTGATCGCAGAAGCCGGTGCACTGGTCCATCGACGGGGAGCACGGCGAGCCGGCCGAGAGCGTGCCCGTCGACCCGAAGCAGGTCGCGACGACGGGCGTGGGCGTCGAGGTCTGGCTGGTCAGCACGTACTCGCATGACTCGCCGCTGGCGCAGTCGCTCGCCCCGCGGCAAACCCCGTGGCAGTCGTTGAAGCCGAGCGAGGGATCCTGCGCGCACAGGTTGCTCGCGCACGAGAAGTCGCCGCTGCAGCTCGAGCCGTCGAGATTCGCGCCGCCGCCCGAGCCGCACGAGGCCGAGTAGTTCTTGTCGACGGACGCCGCCCCCGGGAAGCTCTGGAAGCGGCACGTCTCGCCGCCGGTGCACTGCGACGCCGCGCTGGACGAGCAGCACGTATCCGCGCACTTGCCCGACGAGTCGCACAGCCCCGAGCGGCAGTCGCGCCCCAGCGAGCACGTCGCCCCGCCGCCGCCCGCCCCGAGCCCGGTGCCGCGGCCGAGCCACGCCGGGTTGACGCAGTAGTCGCCGCCCTGGCCCGTGGCGAAGCACACCGTGCCCGGCGCGCAGTCGGCCGAGGTGCAGCACGCCGTGGTGCAGAAGTTCTGGTTGCCCGCGGCCGCGTAGAGGCTGGCGGTGACGGTGAGCGAGTCGGCGCAGATCCCGCTGTCGCAGGCCGCGGCGCCGCTGCACGGGCAACCAGTGGAGCGGCACGGCCCCGTGGTCTCCGCCATCGACGTGTCGGGCGGCGGCCCGCTGTCGACCGGGGGCATCGTCGTGTCGGCCGCGACGTCGACTCCCGTGCCCGTGTCCACGACCGACACGTCGGGCCCGCCCGCGTCGATCGGCACGCACAGGTTCGACTGCGGATCGCACTGCGTGCCCGCGCCGCACCCCGCGACGCACGTCGCCACGCACTGGTGGGTGTCGGGGTTGCACTCCTGACCCGTCGGGCAGGAGCCGGCGGCCGGAACGCACTGGAAGGCCGGCACCGTGTCGCCGATGGCGACCTCGCACCCTCCGCCCGTGGCCAGGAGCGCGAGCCAGCCCCCCGCGGCGAGCAGGGCGGCGAGCGCGCGGCGAGCGATGGTTCCCTGGCGCCGCATCAGAAGGATCCTTGCACGAAGACCGCCCCGCCGCCCCCGTGAAGAAGAGGCGCCGCCGAGACCGTCGGCGCGTCCGCGGACTGCGGCGCGTCGTCCTTGGAGCGCGCAAAGAACAGGATGGCCGTGGCGGCCGCCCCGACGAGCGCGACGCCGAAGCCGACGTCGGCGACCATGGCCGCGGTGTGGGCCTGGTTCGTGCGGTTGACGAGGTCCTGGTACGACCCCGCCTGCCCCGTGACGTAGGTGGACGGCGGCTTGTCCACGATGGCCTTCACGCCGAACACCGTGCCGACGACGAGCCCGGCGGCCGCCACGCCCGCGGCCCCGAGCGTCCACGCGTCGATCCGACCCCGGGGAGACGCCGCCGCCGGCGCCGGCGGCGGCGTGGGGGAAGGGGCGGTGGCGCTCGACCCCGGTGCGCTCGCGGCGGCGGACTGCTTCGCCGCGAGCTCCTTCTTCGCTCCCTCGAGGCGGCGAACGTACGCGTCGGCGCGATCGTGCTCCTGCGGAGTCAGGCTCATGGTCAGATACAGGCGGAACCACGTGAGGGCGTCGTCGATGTCCGCGAGCTTCTCGTGCACGACCCCCAGGTCGAACACCAGGTCCTTGGCGCTCGGGTCGAGCGCGTGCGCCTGCTCGAACTCGGCGATCGCCTCCCGGTAGGCTCCCTGCGCGTAGAAGGCGCGCGCCTTCTCGAAGTGCTTGCGCGCGGCGGCCACGCTGGGCGGCGCGGCATCGTCCGCGAGGGCGGGCCGGATCCCCGGCGCGAGGAGGGACACGACCAGCGCCAGCGCGCAGAGCTTCCCTCCGGAAGTCATCGCCCGGCAGCATAGCCGAGTCGAGCCTCCCGGCGGGTGTTTCCGACGCGTGCTAAGGCCCACGCCCGATGAGCGACGTCGCCACCCTCTGCGCCCGGGCCCGGGCCGCCTCGCACGCGCTCGCCAACGTGCCGCGCGCGTCCAAGGACGCGGCCCTGCTCGCGGTGGCGGCGGGTCTTCGCGCGAGGTCGGCGGAGATCCTCGCCGCCAACGCCGAGGACCTGGCCCGCGCGCGCGAGCGCGGCACGTCGGGGGCGCTGCTCGACCGGCTGCGGCTCGACGAGCCTCGCGTGCGGCAGATCGCAGGCGCCGTGGAGCAGGTCGCCGCGCTCGCGGACCCGGTCGGCGGGGTGCTCGACGACCACACGCGCGCCGACGGCCTGCGCGTGCGGCGCGTCCGCGTGCCGCTCGGCGTCATCGCGATGATCTACGAGGCGCGCCCGAACGTGACCGTCGACGCGAGCGCGCTCTGTCTCAAGGCCGGCAACGCCGTCGTGCTGCGCGGCGGGTCGGAGGCCGCTCGCTCCAACGCCGCCCTGGCCGCCGTCGTGGCCGACGAGCTCGCGCGCGCCTCTCTCCCGCGCGACGCCGTGCAGGTCGTCCCCGCCGGCAGCCACGACACCGTGCGCGAGCTCGTGCAGCAGTCCTCCACGGTGGACCTGGTCATCCCGCGCGGCGGCGAGGCTCTCATCCAGTTCGTCCGCGAGCACGCGCGCGTCCCGGTCATCGCGCACGCCAGGGGCGTCTGCCACCTGTACGTCGACGCCGGGGCCGATCTCGGCATGGCCATCGGTCTCGCGAAGAACGGCAAGCTCCAGCGCCCCGGCGTCTGCAACGCGCTCGAGTGCCTGCTCGTCGACGTCGCCGACGCCGAGCGCCTGCTCCCGCCCCTGGCGAAGGCGCTGATGGACGGCGGGTGCGAGCTGCGCGGCTGCGATCGCACGCGCGCGCTGGTCCCGGGCGCGCGGGCCGCCGGCGATGACGACTGGGGGCGCGAGTTTCTCGACCGCGTCCTCGCCGTGCGCGTCGTCGACGGCATCGACGGCGCCCTCGCGCACGTGGCCCGCTACGGCTCCGGCCACACCGAGGCGATCTGCACGCGCGACGCGGTCCGGGCCGAGCGCTGGCGCACGGAGATCGACGCCGCGTGCGTCACCGTCAACGCGAGCACTCGCTTCCACGACGGCGGGGAGCTCGGCCTCGGCGCCGAGATCGGCATCGCGACGTCCAAGCTTCACTGGCGGGGCGCCATGGGCCTCGAGGCCCTGACGACGTTCCAGTGGCGGCTGGACGGCGACGGCCAGATCCGCGGATGATACGCCCGGGGGGCGAGGAGAAGCGCTTGACGACGAAGAGGCACGGGGGTGAGGGCAGCGGCGACCAGACACGTTCGCCGCGTCCGCGCATCAAGAGCTCGCACGAGAAGGTAGGCGGCGGCGCCGAGACGACGAAGCGGCCCCGCCGTGCGCCGCGGGCGGCGGCGCATGGGCGCCCGCCGGCCGGGGCGTCGCATCATCCCTCGCGTGAGCCGCGTGAGCCGCGTGAGCCGCACGAGCGGCCGCTCGGCCTGAAGAAGGCCCGCGGCGAGGCGGCGCCGGAGGGTCGCGACGGCTGGAGCGTCGCCTCCGAGTCGGCGCGCACCCGCGCGACGGCGATCGCCATGGCCGCGCTCGACAAGAAGGCCGTCGGTCTCGAGATCCTCGATGTCGCCGGGCGCGTCGACTACGCGGACTTCCTGGTCATCATGACGGGCCGCAGCGACCGCCACGCGATCGCGCTGGCGCAGGGCATCGAGGAGGCGCTCCGCAAGCAGGGCATCCGCCCGATCGCGCTCGAGGGCCTGCCGCACGGAAGCTGGGTCCTGATGGACTTCGGCGACGTGGTCGTGCACGTCTTCCAGGACGACTCCCGGCGCCTCTACGACCTCGAGGGCCTGTGGCTCGACGCGCGCCGCCTTCCGGTCCCGGCCGACCAGGCGCTGGCGCCCACGTCGAACGACTAGGGCGCCCGGGGGGGGGCTCAGGCCGGAGGCGCCGCGC
>JAJYCT010000211.1 GCA_021778125.1 Myxococcales bacterium | reverse complement strand
GTCTCCAGCTGCTGGCGCTCTGCTTCACGGTCTCTCTCGGGCTGCACGCCGGTTGGACGGGGCTGGGCGAGATGGATTCACTACCCTAGGTGGCTCCGAGCTCGTGAAAAAGAAAGGCCATCTCGTCGGCCAGCTCGTCCACCAGCTTCGCCACGGGCTTGCCCGCCCCGTGGCCCGCGCGGCTCTCCACGCGTAACAGGATGGGTCGGTCCGGGGCCGCTTGCGCTGCCTGCAGGCGCGCGGCCATCTTGCGCGCGTGCATCGGGTCGACACGCGAGTCGCTCTCGGCCGTCGTGAAGAGCACCGACGGGTACGTCACCCCGTCGCGCACGCGGTGGTACGGCGAGTACGCGTGGAGCCACGCGAACGCCGTCGCATCGTCGGGGTCGCCGTACTCCGCCGTCCAGAGCGCGCCGATGCGGTAGCGGTGGTAGCGGAGCATGTCCGCCAGCGGCACCAGGCTGAGCGCCGCGCGGAACAGCTCCGGGCGCTGCGTGACCGCCGTCGCCGTGAGCAGGCCGCCGTTGGAGCCGCCGGCGATCGCAAGGCGCGCGGGCGACGTGACGCGCTCGCGCACGAGCGTCTCGGCGCACGCGTAGAGGTCGTCGAACACGTTCTGCTTGCGCTCGAGCATGCCGGCGCGGTGCCACTCCTCGCCGAGCTCGCCGCCGCCACGCAGCAGCCCCACCGCCCACACCCCACCGCGCTCGACCGTCATGAGCGCCCGGGCGCTGAACGCGGGGCTCTGCACGATGTTGAAGCCTCCGTATCCATAGAGCACCGTCGGCCGGTCGCCGTCGCGCGGGCTGCCCTCGCGCTCGACCACGAACATCGGCACGCGCGTGCCGTCCCGGCTTGTCGCGTGCAGGATCGACACGCGCACAGCCGGCACCGTCGACCCCGCGCCGACGCGATCCCAGACGTCGGTCGCGCCGGTCGCGAGGTCGACGCGCAGCACCTGCCACGGCGTCGCGAAGGACGTGAGATCCACGAACGCCTCGACCGCATCGTGTGCGCCGCCGAGCGCTCCCGAGCCGACGACGGGCAGCGGTACCGGACCGAGCGAGCGCCCCGCGGGCGTGAAGCGCTCGATGCGCGTGGTCGCCTCGCGCAGGTACGACGCGACGAGTACGCGCTCGGCGCCGCCGACAGCGACGACGTCCGCCAGCACGTCCTCGCTCTCGGACAGTACTTCGCGCCAGGCGTCACGCGCGTGGCGATCCCAGTCGACGGAGAAGAGCCGGTAGCGCGGCGCGCCGTCGTTGGTCAGCACGTAGAGCACGTCGTCGAGGGGGATGGCCTCGAACAGCGCGTCGACGCCTCGCACGACGGGCCGCCAGGCGCTGCCCTCCGCGGCGAGGTCGCGCGCCCACAGCTCGCTCTTCTGCCAGCCCTTGTGCACGCGCACGACGAGCCAGCGGCCCCCCGGCGACGCGAGGACGCCAGGGACGTCCACCTTGTCGAGGCCCTCGCCGAAGACGAGCTCGTCGTCGGCCGGATCGGCACCGAGCGTGTGGCGGAACACGCGGCTGAAGTACTTCTCGTCGCCGGGAGGCACGCTGCCGGGCGTCGGGTAGCGCGTGTAGTAGAACGTGTCGCGCGAGACCCACGCGACCGACGCGTGGCGCGTGTGCGGGATGCGGTCGGGCAGGTCCTCGCCCGTCGCGACGTCGCGCACGCGCAGCGTGCTCTCCTCGCTGCCCGCCTCGCTGAGGCCCCAGGCAACGCGCGCGCCGTCAGGGGAGACGGACCACCAGTCGATGGCGGTCGTGCCATCCGGGGAGAGGGGGGCCGGATCGACGAGCACCCGGTCGATGCCGCCCAGTCCGTCGCGCACGACGAGCACGGCCTGCTCCTGGGCGCCCTCGCGGCGCGTGTGGAAGTAGCGCCGCGCACCGTCCGACGTGCGCCGCGAGACGAGAGCGCCCACGTAGCCGATCGACAGCAGCGCCTGCGCCCGCACGCGCAGGGCCTCGCGCAGCGGCAGACGGTCGAGCACCGCGCGCGTCGCGGCGGTCTGGGCCTCGTCCCACGCACGCACCTCCGGGGAGTCGTTCTCGAGCCAGCGGTACGGATCGGCGACGGGGACGCCGTGGATCACGTCGACGACGTCATCCTTTCGCGTGGGGATCACGAGGAGAAGCTTCACAGTTTCGTAAGCGTACGGGAAGCCCCCTGACGTCGCCGACCGCGCTCGTCCCCCCACGGGCGACCTTCCCCCTGCGCCCGGCGTGGGCTAAGCAGGACCGCGCCATGCGCCCGCTCGTGCTCCTCTCGAACGACGACGGGCACGCGAGCGCCGGGCTCCGGACGCTGCGCGACGCGATCGCTCGCGCCGCCGATGTGATCGTTCTGGCGCCCGAGACCGAGCAGAGCGCGGCCAGCCACGCCCTCAGCCTGCACCGCCCTCTCCGCCTGCGCGCCGTCGAGGACGGCATCTTCGCGCTCGACGGCACCCCCGCCGACTGCGTCTACGTCGCGCTGCACGCCGGGACACGCGTGCTGCCGCGGCGCCCCGACCTCGTCGTCAGCGGCGTGAACCACGGTCTGAACCTCGGGCAGGACGCGTTCTACTCGGGGACGGTGGCCGCCGCCCGCGAGGGCGCCTTGCGCGGCATCCCGGCCGTCGCCGCGAGCGCGCACGGCGCGGCGGACCTGCCCGCCGTGGCCGAGCTCACGGTGCGAATCGCCCTCGAGCTGCTCGCGGCGCACGCGGGCCGCGGCGCCCTCGTCAGCCTCAACGTGCCGAGGGGCTGGACCGGGGAGGTCCGCGCAACGCGGCTGGGCGCTCGCATCTACGAGGAGCTCGTCGACTTCCGCCGCGATCCGCGCGGGCGCGAGTACCTCTGGCTCGGCGGGCCCGGCGTGCGCCACGAGCACGATCCAGGCTCCGACACGGACGCGTACGACGAGGGGGCCGCGTCGCTGACGCCCCTCGTCCTCGACCTTTCCAGCGGGGGGCAGAGCGCGCTCGCCCAGGCGCTCGCCGAGACGGTGACCCGCAAGAGGAGCTGACCGATGCCCGCCGAGAAGAAGAAGAAGAAGCCAGCGCCCGCCAAGGCCCCCGCCCGCCTCGCGCCCGTCGTCGCGCCGACGGTCACGCAGCCTGTCTCGAGCTTCGAGTATTGCCGGGCCCTCATCCGCGACGTCCCGGACTTCCCGCGCCCGGGGATCATGTTCAAGGACATCACGCCGCTGCTGGCAAGCCCGCGCGCGCTGCACATCGTCCTCGACGGAATCGCCGAGCGCTTCATCGGCGAGCACGTCGACGCCATCGTCGGCATCGAGGCGCGTGGCTTCATCTTCGGGGGAGCGCTCGCGGCGCGGCTCAACGCGAGCTTCGTCCCGGTGCGAAAGCCGGGCAAGCTCCCGGCGTCGGTCGACCGCGTCGAGATGATCACTGAGTACAGCCGCGACTCGCTCGAGATGCACAAGGGCAGCATCCGCGAGTCGGCGCACGTGGTCGTCGTCGACGACGTGCTCGCCACGGGGGGGACCGCGAAGGCCGCCGCGGAGCTCGTCCACAAGCAGGGCGGCTACGTCGTCGGCTACGCGTTCGTCGTCGAGCTCGGGTTTCTCGGCGGCCGCGAGCGGCTGCTGCCCGTCCGCGTCGAGAGCTGCATCGCGTACTGAGCCGCGCGCGTCAGTTGCTCTTCACGAGCAGCGGCCAGTAGTCGGCCTTGACGGTCGTCTTGGAGACGATCACGGCGCCCGCGAGGCCATCGACGCCGCCGAGCTGTCCGCGGCTCTGGACAGTGATCGCCAGGTGCGCGACGTCGCCGCTCTTACCCGTCGTACGGTCGAGCAAGAGCTGCAGGTTGGGCGCCTGCCCGAGCACCTGCGCCATGTCGAACACGTCGAGTATCCAGCTTCCCGCCACGTCCGCGTCCGCGAAGAGGTCCACGTCGACGGTCACCTTCGAGCCGACGGCGATGTTCACGACCGGCGTCGTGAACTTGTGCCCGTAGCCGTCGAGCTCGAACGTCGACGAGAGCGCCGGTGCAGCGTTGAAGTACGGACCGGCGACCCCGCACGGGTCGTGCCCCTGCGCCGCCGCGGCATTCGACCAGAGGCGCTGGACGACCGCGGCGACGCCCGTGTCCTTGTAGAACGCGCCCGGGATGTTGGCGCACAGGTCGCCGACCTCGCCGCCGCCGAGCAGCGACCAGGCGAGATCGTCGGGCAGCCCGTACGCAGGGCGCGCCGTGGTCATGCTCTGCGTCGCGATGTCGACGCCGAGCGGATCGGTCGCCGCCTCGGCGAGCTCGTGGCTGGCCGCGCCCGTCGCCACGTCGAGGCCCGAGAGGCCGAGGAACGACGGGCAGCGCGCCACCACGGCGTAGATGGCGTTGTGCGCGGCGTCGAGCGGCACGAACGAGTGGTACCCGGCGTCCGCCTGACAGAGGGTGATCGACACCCCGTTCGCGCCGAGCGGCGCGCTGACGCTGGCGGCCGCCGGAGGGAAGAACGCGAAGATCGTCTGCGACCAGTTCACCGATGACGGGGCCTGCGCGTACATCGTGCGGAGCACCTGCCGGAAGTCGTCGTCCGTGACGGTCGTGGCCGGCGCGGGGAGCGGCGACGGGGGCACACTCGCCGTCAGCGCGCCCACGCCGTACGGCCCGACGGCGCCCGACCAGTAGGCCGAGCCCGCGAGCGCCTTCGTGAACCGCGCGATCGCGCTCGCGTCCCCGTCCCCCTGATAGAGCATCGGGACGACGACCGGTGACGACACCAGGGGGCCGCCGAGATCGAGGATCTGGGGCAGCGGCGCGTGGGTCGGCTCCCCTCCTCCGCCGGAGCCGCAGCCCGCCGCGATCGCGAGCAGGCCGAGCGCGAGAGCGGCCGGACGGAGCGCGACCATGCCCCCCGACGCTAGCAGATCAGGCCCCGCGCGCCCTCGCGAGCATCGCTCCCACCAGCTTGAAGAGCGCGCCCACGCGCTCGAGAAGGCCGGCCGTCTTGCACCGCAGCGTCGCCATCGACAGCGCCACCCGGCGGAGTGCCGGCGTGTAGGGGTACCACCACAGCTCGCGCGACGCTCGGCTGCGATCGAGCACGACGAACCGCGGACGCGTGAGCGTGTCGAGCGCCAGGGGCGAGCCGGTGATGCCCCAACCCGTCTCGCCGTGGCCGCTCCACGGCGCCGATGGCAGGGCGCCAGTGAAGCCGTGGTTATTGATCGTCACGACGCCGGCGCGCAACCTGTGGGCGAGCGCGAGGGCCTTGCGCCGGTTCTTCGTCCAGAGGCTGGCGGTCAGCCCGTAGCGCGAGGCGTTCGCGCGCGCGATCGCCTCGTCGGCGCCGTCGACCACCGCGATGGGCAGCACCGGCCCGAACGTCTCGTCAGCCATGAGCGGCGTGTCGTCGCCCTCGACGCGCACGACCGTCGGCGGGTAGTCACGCGTCCCCTCGCCTCCCTCGGCGCCGCCCGCGAGCACGCGGGCGCCGCCTTCCCGGGCCGCCGCGACGTGGCGCGCGACGATCGCACGCTGCGCGGGGGTGGCGAGCGGCCCGACGTCCACCCCGGGCCGGAGCGAGGCGACGACGTCGACCACCCTCTTGGTGAACGCCTCGGCGACGGCCTTGTCGACGTACACGCGCTCGACCGACGCGCAGTTCTGCCCCGCGTTCATCATCGCGCCCCACACGACCCCGTGAGCGGCGCGCTCCAGATCGGCGTCGGCCAGCACGATCGCGGCGTCCTTTCCGCCGAGCTCCAGCGCGCAGGGCACCAGGCGCTCCGCGCACGCGTGGGCCACCTTGCGCCCCGTGACGACGCTGCCCGTGAAGACGACGAGGTCCACGTCGGCCGCTGCGAGCGCCGCGCCCACGTCGCCCGCACCCTGCACCAGCTCCACGACGCCCTCGGGGACCAGCCCCGCGAAGAGCTTCGCGACCCACTCGCCCGACCGGGGCGCCACCTCGCTCGGCTTGAAGACGACCGCGTTGCCGGCGAGCAGCGCCGGGACGAGCGTCCGCAGCGGCAGGGCGACCGGGAAGTTCCACGGCATGATGACGCCGACGACGCCGCGCGCCTCGCGGTAGAGCGTCCCCGACTTGCGCGGGTAGGCGACGGCGTCCATCTCCACCTCCTCGGGGTCGAGCAGCTCGGCGACGACGCGCGTCCAGTACTTCACGACGTCAGCCGAGGGCAGGACCTCGCCGAGGAGGGCCTCGACGTCGGGCTTGCCGACCTCTTCCTGTACGCAGGCGGCGATGGCCTCGGCCTGGGCGAGGATGCGGTCGGCGAGCGGCGAGAGGCGGCGAGCGCGCTCGTCGGCCGAGAGAGCGGCCCAGGCGGGCGCGGCGGCGCGGGCGCGCGCCACGGCGGTGGCCGCGGCTGCGACGGGTTCGTGCGACATCGGACGGCGAGGATACCCGCCCGTTCGCCGTTGTCTCGCCAGAAGCCGCTGCATGAGCCACGATGTGTAGATGCGCTTGGTCCTCGGTTCCCTTCTCGCTCGTTGCCTGGCCCTGGGTGCGCCCCTGGCCCTGCTCCCACTCGCCTGCGGCGGAGGCTCGTTCTCCGGCCCCACCGACGCCGGGGGGTCCAACGCTCTCGTCGAGGGCGGCACTCTCGCCGAGGGCGGGCACGACGGCTCGCCGTCGGACGGCGACCCCGGCGGCCCGAAGACCGATGGCCCCATGCCCGCGGTCGAGGCCGGCGCCACCATCGAGGGGACCGTGGTCGACGCGTTCCTCGTGCCCATCGCCGGGGCGACCGTCTCCGCCCAGGGCGTGACGACCACGACCGACTCGAAGGGCCAGTTCACGCTGCAGGATATCGTCCGGCCCTACAGCCCGGTCGTCGCGTTCGACGGCTCGGGCAGCAAGCACGCGTACGTCTTCGCCCTCGAGAGCCGCGTCGATCCGACCTTCCAGCTCCTCAACGACGTCGCCGCGGCGCCGAGGACCGCGACGATCACCGGGCTCACGCCGCTGACCGCGTCCGGCGTGGTCTTCGCCGACCTGCCCCCGACCGCCCCGGCCGCCGGGGCAAACAGCACCGCGATCACGCTCGTTACGACGACGTACTCGCTGACCCCCGCGTGGATGGGCGACACCTCGGTCGGCGCGACGCTCTACTCGCTGCAGTGGGTCGCCTCGACGTCGACCGGGATGCCCACGAGCTACCAGGGGTACAACTCGGAGACGGCGACCCTGACGGCCGGACAGACGACGACCTGGAACCCGCTGGCGGGCACCACCCCGTCGTCCGGCGCGCTGTCGGTCACGGCCACCAGCAGCACGGGCTACGTGCTCGCCGACGTCTCCCTCTACGTACGCCCACCGGGCGCCGTCACCGCCGGGCCCATCGTCCACGCCAACAAGTCGCCGACGAGCCCCGTCACGTTCGTCACGCCGGCCCTCAGCAACACGACGTTCGTGGCCTGCGCGGCCCAGGGCACCGTCGGCACGCCGCCGCCGTACGGGGTCGCGTGCCGCGCGGGGCTCGGCCCCAGCGACAACCCCCAGATCCAGATGCCGACCGCGCCGACCCTCATCAGCCCCCCGCAGACGGTCGGCGCGGGCACGCAGGTCTCGTGGAATGCGATGTCGAACGCCGTGCACCTGTTGTCGCTCGAGCCGGCGAGCGGCACCGTGGGTCCCTCGATCTACGTCATGACCGCGGGCAACTTCGTGCGCGTTCCGGGCGGGGCCACCCTCGGCTTCGGGCTCACCCCGGGGGCGCACTACAAGATGAGCGTCTACGGCTTCGTGCCCTTCGGCAACATCGACGACGCGACGTCGCCGGGCGGCTACGGGGCCGTGGCCGTCGCGCTGCGCAACGACCAGGGGCCGCCCTCGGACGGCGCGCTCGGCTTCGGCGGGACGGCGCCGGTCACGGTGCAGTAGCCGCGAGCGCCGCGCGCTGGCGCGCGACGTTCACCGCCGGAGCCCCCATCTGCTCCGCGCGGTCGAGCGCGCGCGCCGCGTCGTCTCTCCGACCCAGCTTCGCGAGAGCCCACGCGCGCCCCAGCTCCGCGGACGCCAGGCGCGGGCGACGCGCGAGCAGCTCGTCGTAGGCGGCGAGCGCGCGCGCGGCGTCGCCCTGCGCGACCGCGACGGTCGCCAGACCGAGCCAGGCCTCGGGGGCGTGGGGATCGAGCGCGGCGAGCGCGCGATACGCCTGCTCCGCGGCCGCGAAGTCGCCCTGGTGCACGCGAACGAGGCCCAGCGCGTGCCACGTCTCGGCATCGTTCGCGCCGCGCCGCACGGCCTCCTCGAGGCGGGGCCGCGCGTCGCTCACCTCGCCCCAGCGCGCGCAGCGCAGGCCTCCCTCGCGCGGCCCTGCAGGCGACGCCGGCGCGGCCGTCGCGGCCTCGTCGTATGCCGCGAGGGCCTCGTCGTACCGGTGCGCGAGCTCCAGCGCGTGGCCGAGCTCGAGGTAGGGCGAGGGGTCGGAGGGCCCCAGCTGCCGTGAAAGCTCCTCGGCCTGTGCCCGCGCCCGCGGCAGGTCGCCGGTCACCCCGAGCAGGCGCACCAGCAGCCGCCGCGCTTGCACGTCGTCCGGGTGCGCGTCGAGGCGCGCCTCCAGCAGCGCCACGGCCTGCTCGACGCGCCCCTGCCGGTCGAGCGCCCGCGCCCGGTCGGTCGCGCTCGGTCCCGCGCACGCACAGACGATGACGAGGGGCAGCGCGAGGGGAGCCCAAAGCGTGGTATGCCGCACCATCGGCAAGGTGAGCATGGCACATCTCGACGACATCAAAACGATCGGCGTCCTGGGCGCCGGGCAGATGGGTGGCGGCATCGCGCAGGTCGCGGCCGCGGCGGGCTACGACGTGGTCCTGGTCGACGCGACCGCGGACCTCGCGGAGCGCGCGAAGAAGAAGATCGGCGCGATCCTCGGCAAGCAGGTCGAGAAGGGCAAGATGACGGCCGACGCGGCCGACGCGCTCGTCGCGCACATCCGACCGGCGGGCTCCCCCGACGCCTTCGCGCCCTGCGACTTCGTGGTGGAGGCCGCGACCGAGAACGTGGAGCTCAAGCTCGCGCTCTTCAAGAAGGTCGACGCCGTGCTGCCGGCGGGCAAGTGGCTCGCGAGCAACACGTCGTCCATCTCGCTCACCAAGATCGCGGCGGTCACCTCCCGGCCCGACCGCGTCGTCGGGATGCACTTCATGAACCCCCCGCCCCTCATGAAGCTCGTCGAGATCGTGCGCGCCGTGCAGACGAGCGACGAGACGTACGCGCTGACGGTGGTCCTCGCGCAGAAGATGGGCAAGACGACCACGACGAGCAAGGACGCCCCCGGCTTCCTCGTGAATCGCATCCTCATCCCGATGCTCTGCGAGGCGTGCTTCGCGCTGCAGGAGGGCGTCGGCATCCCCGAAGACCTCGACACCGGCGCGAAGCTCGGGCTCAACCACCCCATGGGCCCCCTCGAGCTGTCCGACCTCATCGGCCTCGACACCGTGCTCGCGATCGCCGACGTGCTCCACCGCGAGATCGGCGACGACAAGTACCGGGCGCCGACGCTGCTGCGCAACCTCGTGGCCGCGGGCTGGCTGGGCAAGAAGACCGGGCGGGGCTTCTACACCTACGACGACAAGGGCCAGCGCACGGGACGCGCGGTCTGAGAGCTTGAGCCCATGAGCACGATCCTCGTCGAACGTGACGGCGGCGTCGTCACCGTCACCCTCAACCGGCCCGACAAGCTCAACGCGCTCAACGCGGAGCTACTCGGGGAGCTGTCGCGCGTCGCCACCGACCTCTCGCGCGACGCGAGCGTCCGCTGCATCATCGTCACGGGCGCCGGCGACAAGGCGTTCGCCGCGGGCGCCGACATCGCCGCGATGAGCGAGATGAGCGCGCCCGAAGCGCGGTCGTTCGCCGCCCTCGGCCACGGCATCGGCCAGACGCTCGAGAGCGCGCCCTTCGCGGTCCTCGCGGCCGTCAACGGC
>JAJYCT010000210.1 GCA_021778125.1 Myxococcales bacterium | reverse complement strand
GGGCGGATCGAGGTCGCGCGCGTCGGGGGCGCGGTCGCGTCGAGCGAGGACGCGGTTTCGACGCCCCGTCACGGATGCTCGTCGCCGCGTCACGGGGGCTGGACGCTTCGGCGCGGGCTCTCGTCGCTGCGTCCCGGGGCTTCGTGGCTCCGTCTCGGGTCCGCGTCGCTGCGTTCCGAGGGTTCGTCGCTCCGTCACCGGTTCTCGTCGCTGCGTCGCGGGCTCTCGTCGCTGCGTCACGGGGTCTCGTCGCTCGGAGACGGGGTCGGTCGCCTGCGTCACGCGATCTCGTCGCTTCGGGGCGCGATCTCTACGCGGCGTCCCGGGGTTGGGTCGCTCGGGAACGGGGCTTCTCCGCTCCGTCCGGCGATCCCGTCGCTCGGAAGGGCGCGTCGCTCACTCGGGACCGTGGTTCGGACGCGAGACCTCGCGAGATGCTGCGTCGGTGTCGCGATCCCGTGGAACGGGAGCGGGCCCTCGTCGCTCCGGAAGGCGGTCCCGTCGGTCGGTCCCGAGCTCCCTCCGCTCCGTTACCCGATCCCGTCGCTCGGAAGGTCGATCCCGACGCACGAGACCGCGAGACGGACGCTCGGGATGACGCGTCGCTCGCTCGGGACCGTGGTTCGGACGCGAGACCTCGCGAGATGCTGCGTCGGTGTCGCGATCCCGTGGAACGGGAGCGGGTCCTCGTCGCTCCGGAAGGCGGTCCCGTCGCTCGATCCCGAGCTTCCCCGGCTCCGTCACGCGGTCCCGTCGTTCGGAAGCTCGGTCCCGACGCACGAGACCGCGAGACGGATGCTCGGGATGGCGCGTCGCTCGCTCGGGACCCCGGTTCGGGCGCGAGCCCTGGCGACACGGCTCGTCGCCGTCTCGCAGCGGTCCGACGAGAACGCGTCCTCGTCGGCACAGGGCGCGTCGCGCAGAGGCGAAGGCGCGGGCTGGTCGTTCGGGGATTCGATTCGGTCGCACGCGATCGCGGCGCCCACGCGAGCGAGCGCGATCCGCTCGCCCGGGACCACGAGCCTGGACGTCGATGACGCGAGACGCTCGCGCGAGATCGAGCCGCGGACGCGGGCTGCCGTCTCGCGACCGACAGGAAACCCGCGCCGGTCGAGCGAGGACACGAGAGGGGCGCGCGGGATCGCGGTTCGTTCGCGCCGCGGCGCGGCCTCGCCGCCGGGGAGCGAGATCGCTCGTCTTGGGCTTGGGCGCAGCTCGCCGAGCTTCTTGAGCAGCTGCTCCTCGCGCTCGCTGCTGGAGCCTCACGTTCACGTCGCCGGATGGGTTCTCCTACCGCGCGCTGCCCATCACCACGCTCTAGCTTACCTCGCGCCGAAGACCTCCGCCGCGACCTCTCGTACGGCGAGCCCCACGGCCCGGTCCGACGTGTGCCGCAGGCTGAAGCCGAGCGCGCGGAGCTTGCCCGCGTTCATCCGCGAGACCGGGACGTCGCCTCGCCAGCCCTGAGCGCCTCCCGAGAAGACGATGCGCGCCGCCGGGTTCGGCGACGCGGCCACGCACAGCTCGGCGATCTGCGCGACGGTCGTCGTGTCCGGCGGCGCCAGGTTGAACACGTCGAGCGACGGGCCGGTCGTGTCGAGGACGTAGAGCAGGCCCGCGGCGCAGTCGGTCACGTGCAGGTAGGGCTTGTGCTGGCGCCCGTCGCCGAGCACGTCGAGATGGTCGGGGTGCTGCTGGAGCTTCTTGCAGAAGTCGAGGATGGCCCCGTGCGTGCCGCGCTTGCCGACGACGTTGCCGAACCGGACGATGCGCCCCTGCAGGCCGAAGCACTCGACGAAGGCGGCGACCAGGCCCTCGCCCGCCAGCTTGCTCGCGCCGTAGAGCGAGATAGGCAGGTGCCCGAGGTCCCCCTCCGCGCACACGTCCGACGTGTTGCCGTAGACCGTCCCGCTCGACGAGAAAACGAACCGCCTGGCGCCCACCAGGCGCGCCGCCTCGAGCGCGTTGTACGTCGCGATCGTGCCCTGCTCGAGATCGAGGCGGGTGCGCTCGAGGCCCCACCGGGCCTCGGGGTTCGCCGCGAGGTGAAAGACGACGTCGTGACCGCCCATCGCCCGCGTCAGCGCGTCGAGGTCGAGCGCGTCTCCCACGGTCAGCGTAGCCCGGCCCGACGACAGAGGGCCGGCGATGAACTCCTCCCTGCCGACCGACAGGTTGTCGAAGACGGTCACCGGGCCGCGCTCGACGAGAAGATCCACAAGGTGGCTTCCGATGAAGCCGGCGCCCCCGATCACGAAGCTTCGCATGAGCCGCAACCATAGCGCGCCGCCCGGGCTCCGGTCGCGCGAGACCGGAGGACCGAAATCGTCTCGGCGTCCGCCTGCCTGTGGTAGCAGACGTCGTGATGCGCGACATCGGAGTGCTCGGCGCCGGCATCTCGGGGCTGTTCACTGCCCATTTCCTGGGCGGCGACGTGGAGGTCCTCGAGGCCGACGACCGGGTCGGCGGCCTGGCCAGGTGCTTCGGCGGCGAAGGGTTCCGCTCCGACATCGGCGGTCACATCCTCTTCTCGAAGGACAAGGAGGCCTTGGCGCACGAGCTGGCCGTGCTCGGCGACAACCGCCGCCGGGGCGTCCGGGCCAACAAGGTCCTCTACCAGGGGCTCCACGTGAAGTACCCCTTCGAGAACGGCATCGACGTCCTCCCGAAGGAGGACATCGTCCACATTCTCCACTCGTTCGTCGACAATCCCCACAAGGCGCCGCCGACGAACTTCCGCGAGTGGATGTACCACGTGTTCGGAGACGGTCTGACCGACCGGTATCTGCTTCCGTACAACGAGAAGATCTGGAAGACGCCGCCCGAGCAGATGAGCCTCGAGTGGGTCGATCGGGTCCCCCGCCCGCCCCTCATCGATCTGATCCGGACGGCCGTGGGCATCCAGACCGAGGGGTACACCCACCAGCTCTACTTCGACTACCCGAAGACGGGGGGCTTCGAGTCGTTGCCGAAGGCGCTCCTGGCGAAGCTCGCGGGGAAGGTGTCCACGGGGTTCTGCGCCGCGAGGATCGCCCCCGTCGACGGGGGCTGGGCGGTGGTGTCTGCGTCGGGCGAAGAGCGCCGGTACCGGCGGCTCGTCGCCACCATCCCGATCAACGCCCTGTTCGCGGCGCTCGACGGCGTGCCCCCCGAGGTCCAGGCGGCGGCCGACGCGCTGCGCTTCAACTCCCTGCGCGTCGCGCTCGTCGGCGTGCGATCCGCCGACCTTCCGGCGTACACGGCCCTCTACGTGCCGGACCCGGCGTCGCTCTATCACCGCGTCTGCTATAACCAGGTCTTCAGCCCGGACATGGTCCCCGCCGGGTGCAGCTCGGTGTCGTGCGAGATCACCGTGGCTCCGGGGAGCGCCCTCGACGCGTGGAGCGACGAGCAGGTCCTCGGGCGGGTGGTCGACGACCTCGGCCGCGACGGGATCGTCGATCCGGCCACCGTCTGCTACCGCGCCGTGCACCGCGAGAAGTACGCGTACGTCATCTACGACCTCGGCTACTCCGACCGCGTCCGCGTCGTGCGCGAGTTCGTCGAGAGCCGGGGCATCCACCTCGCGGGCCGCTTCGCCGAGTACCGTTACGTGAACACCGACGCGTGCGTGCGGCGCGCGCTCGACCTCTCCCGGGAGCTGCGCGGCGGCGACATCGCGCCCGAGGCGCGCGTCTCCGACGCGTTCGTCGCGGAGGTGGCCCGTGGCTGAGCGCTACCTGGAGGAGGTCAACGTCGAGCTCGGGCGCGCCCTGGGCCGGCCGCGCACCGTCCTCGACGTCGGCTGCGGCCGCGGGCAGAACGGCGAGCTCGCGCACGCGAAGGGGGCGCACGTCGTCGGCATCGAGGCGTGGGCTCCGTCGGCCGCCGCGGCGCGCGCGCGGCTCGACGAGGTGATCGAGGCCGACATCGAGCACGACGACGCGGCCCGGCGCCTGGGGGACCGGCGCTTCGATCTCGTCCTCTTCGGCGACGTGCTCGAGCACACGCGCGACCCGCGCGCGGTGATCGCGCGCTTCCTGCCGTTCCTCGAGGACGGAGGGCACGTCATCGTGTCGCTCCCGAACGTCGCCGCCTGGACCGTGCGTCTCGGCCTTCTCGCCGGCAGGTTCGAGTACGCGCGGAGCGGCATCCTCGACGAGACCCACCTGCGGTTCTTCACCCGCAAGACGGCCCAGCGCCTGGTCGAGCAGTCGGGCCTCGAGCTCCTCTGGGTCGGGCTCAATCCACTCCTGGTCCGCTCGATGCTTGGCGTCCTGCGGAGCGTGCTCGTCAAGCCCGACGACGGCACGGGAGGGGATCCGTCCGAGCTCCGGAACAATCCCCTCTACCAGGCGTATCTCAGGTGGCTGCGGCCTCTCGAGGGCACGGTTGCCTCGGTGGCGCCGGGGGCGCTCTCCTTCCAGACCATCGTCGTCGCCCGCAGGCCGCCCGCGCGGCGCAAGCTCTCGCTGACCGTCGGGATGATCTCGATGAACGAGGAGAACGCCGTCGGCGGCGTCATCGACGACATCCGCAAGCACGTTCCGGAGGCCGAGCTCCTCCTCGTCGACAGCTCGAAGGACCGGACTCCGCAGATCGCCGAGGAGCGCGGCGCGCGGGTCGTCCGTCAGGTCCCGCCCCGGGGGTACGGCCCCGCCATGGACCGCCTCCTCTACGAGGCGAAGACCGACGTCATCATCACGATGGACTGCGACGGGACCTACCCGGCAGGCCGCATCTCCCAGCTGCACCGACTCGTCGAGGAGGGCGCCGATCTCGTCAACGCCACGCGGACGCGCAATCGCCCCGAGGCGATGCCGCTGGCGAACTTCGTCGCGAACCGGGTGTTCGCGGAGACGGCGCGGATCCTGCATGGCGTCCCCACGACCGACGTGCACAGCGGCATGCGCGCGTACCGCACGTCGATGCTGCGCGGCCTCGACGTCGATCCCAGGGGCGCGGCGCTTCCCGTCGAGCTCCTGGTCGTCCCGGCGCGCCTGGGCTACCGCGTCGTCGAGCTGGACATCCCGTACCTCGAGCGCATCGGCGCGACGACGCTCCACCGCTTTGACAGCACGAAGTGGACGTTCAAGCGCCTTCTCCGCGCCCGCGCGGGCTCGCGCGCGCGGGCCGAGCGCTACAGGGTGATGTGAGGCGCCGGGCGGGTTGCGCATGAGGTGGCGAACGAAGGTCGTGCACCGCGTGCGGCAGTTCGTGGACTTCGAGGCGGCCCTGCTGGAGCGCTCGATGCGCGAGGCCGCCCCGTACGCGTCGGGCGCGCTGCTCGACGTGGGCTGCGGCGACAAGCCCTACGAGGCCATCTTCGCGCCGCACGTCGTGCGCTACGTGGGCGTCGAGTACGAGCCGACGTACGCGCCGAGCGCGAACGGGCGCAAGCACAAGGCCGACGTCGTGTACTCGGGCGACCGCTTGCCGTTCGGAGATGGGGAGTTCGACACCGTCCTGTGCAACCAGGTCGCCGAGCACGTCCCCGACCCGGAGGCCCTCTTCCGCGAGCTAGGGCGGGTGCTGCGCGCAGGCGGGCGGCTCATCGTCACGGCGCCCTTCTCGTTTCGCATCCACTCGGAGCCGGACGATTTCCATCGGTTCACGCGCTATGCGCTCGCGCGTTACGCCGAGGTCCACGGGTTCGAGGTCGACCTGCTGACGCCTCGCGGCGGATTCTGGACCGTCATCGGGCAGAAGCTGACCAGCCACATGGCGCTGAACTACGCGCGGCTGCGCGGGGAGCTGCAGTCCATGGGCGCGCTCGGCTACGAGGCGCCGGAGTCTCGACGCCCGCGGTACTGGGCCCTGCCCGTGGTGGCACCGGCCATCCTCGCGGTCGCCGCCGGCGCGCGACTGCTCGAGGCGCTGGAGCCCGACGACAGCGACACGCTCGGGTACCTCCTCGTCGCGACCAAGAAGGCTGGCCCCTGACGGCCGCGGCCCGGCGCGTCCCCCGTGCGCCCGGGGTCAGCTCAGCTCGACGGACAGGAGCCTCCCGCCTTGCGGCTCGAGCTCCCGCGTCCACTCGATCGTCGTCATCACGATCGGCGACGTGAAGCGCTCCCGGTGTATCGGGACCACCAGCCAGTACCCTTCACCGTCCCGTTGCGCGGTGTAGATGCCGCCGTTGACGTAGACCCGCAGGGTGGACGCGCTCATCCCCGTCGTCGTGAGCTTGAGCAGGTAGCGGTAGTCTCTCCCCTTGGCGGGGATGCCGAGGAACAGGTTCGTGAACGTGTCGACCGTGCAGTCGGCCTTCCACCCTTGCCCGTTGTGGAAGGGCCACGGGGCCGGATCGCCGCACTTGTAGCGCGAGGGCAGCGCGCCATCCTTGTCGTTCCGCGCCTTCTCGAAGTCGTCCCACATGGCCGCTGGCGTCGTCTTGGGACCATTCGGGTCGTACATGTCGAGCGTCGAGACGGCAGGCTCGATGGTTCTCGCGTAGCAGGCGACGCTCGTCGCACCGAGCGCCAGCGCGAGCGGCAGCCCGAGCGCCCGGTTCGCCTCGGGCCGCAGGGCCCGGACGTGGTGCACGGCGGCCAGCACGATGAGGGGCCAGAAGTCCGCGGCGTATCGCCACGAGAACCCCGCGGCGCTGGCGACGTAGCCCGCGAACATCACCGCCATGGCCAGGAAGGGCACGTAGACCGCCGGTCGGCGGTCCCGCCGCGCCAGGTGACGCGCCAGGATCCACACGAGCACCCCCAGCACCGCGATCCCGAGGAACGGGTCCAGGTGGAACGACTGGGCGTCGGGCGACCGGGCTTCCCACTCGAAGTGGCACCTCTTCGTCCAGGGGTCTGGCGGGGGGAGTGGCGCGGCGCCGTAAAGGGGCGGCAAGGGCGCCGGGGGGTCGTTCAGGGTCACGAAGAACCCGCGGAAGAGCAGCGTCGCCGTCTCCAGGGCGTGCCCCGCGGTGTCGGCGCAGCGGCTCCCGAAGCGAAGGAGCGGGGTGTGGTACGGAAACCAGGGGAGCGAGTTGCCGAGCCCGAAGCTGACCGGCGAGCCGCTTCGCACCCAGTTCGAGTAGAGCCAGAACCCGACGAACGGCGCGGCCGCTGCTGCGAACACTGCGACGGGCCTCGCCCTGCGGGCCTCGAGCAGGACGAGCAGACCCCAGACGCCCATGTAGCCGAACCCGGTCGGCCGGATGAGCAGCCCCATCCCCGCGGCGGCAGCGATCGCCGCTACCGACGGCGCGCTCCACGAGTCCCGGGCGAACACGTACGCGCTGACCGCGAGGAGCTCGAACACCGTCAGGTACGCGACGGTCTCCTCGTAGATCAGGAAGCGACAGGACATCACCGGGTAGAGCGCGCACGTGAGCACGAGCAGCGTGGCCGACCACGAGAGCGCGTGGCGTCCCAGGCGCGAGCCGCCCCCCTGGCCGCGCCGGGCCAGAAGCTTGTCGAAGGCGGCCCAGAGCAGGGGCAGCAGCAGGAGCAGGTAGAAGAAGTAGATGGCCCGATCGGGAAAGAACTTCGACGGGTACCTCGCCAGGTGCCGGGCGACGGCGTGAAAGGGCAGCTCCAGCAGCGGGACGCCGAACCCCCAGTTCGTATACGCGGCCCCGTTGAAGACCTGCTCGTCGTGGCCGACGTGCGCGAGCCCGCCGCGGAGCCTCAGCGTCCCGGTCAGCATCGCCATGGACGTGAACCGGCTCTGCGGGAGGCCCCCGAAGAGCCACAGCCGCTCGTAGCCCCCCATGGCGCCGAGCGCCGAGCGGACCAGAGCCCAGAGGCCCGCGAGCACGAGCAGCCACCGGGGAGCGCTCGACAGGACGGTACGTAGGGGGCGAAGGGCCATGCGCGGCGGGGCGCATCCTACGTCGGGCGCCGGTCGACCGGCCATAGCTCATGCGGGGGTGTCCGGCGGCTACAGGATCCCGAACTCCTTGAGCCGCCGGTAGAACGTGCGGCGCGGCACGCCGATCATCTTCGCGGCCGCGACGCGGTTCCAGTCGCACGCGGCGAGCGCGCCCAGGATGCGCTCGCGCTCGGCGGCCTTGTGCTCGGCCTCGCTCGACGCGCGCGTCGGCTTGGACGCGTGGGCGCCGCGGCGCGCCTCGCCGCCCGCGGGCGACGGGCCGAGGGCCGCGGGCAGCTCGACGTCCTCGGCGGGGATCTCGGTGCGGTCGCTCATCAGCCACGCGCTCAGCAGGACGTGCTCGAGCTGCCGCACGTTGCCGGGCCACGGGAAGGCGCACAGCTTGCGGAGCGCGTCGCGCGCCAGCGTCTTGCGGTCCCGCCGGTAGCGGGCCGCGTAGAGCGACAGGAAGTGATCGATGAGCAGCGGGATGTCCTCGCCGCGCTCGCGCAGCGGCGGCACGCGCAGCTCGACGACGTGCAGGCGGTAGAAGAGGTCCTCGCGGAAGCGCCCCTCGGCGACCATGGCCGACAGATCGCGGTGGGTCGCCGCGATGACCCGCACGTCGACGTCCTCCTCGCGCGCGCCGCCGACGGGACGCACGCGCCCGTCCTGCAGCACGCGCAGCAGGCCGGCCTGCATCTTGTGGGGCATCTCGCCGATCTCGTCGAGCAGCAGCGTGCCGCCCGCGGCCTCCTGGAAGAGGCCGCGCCGATCGCGATCGGCGCCCGTGAAGGCGCCCTTGACGCTCCCGAAGAGCTCCGACTCGAGGAGGTTCTCGGGGATCGCCCCGCAGTTGACGCCGAGGAACGGCCGCCGGACGCGGGGGCCGGCCTGGTGGACCGCGCGCGCGACGATCTCCTTGCCCGTGCCGCTCTCTCCGGTGACGAGCACCGGGACGTCGGCGTCCTTGACGCGCTCGATGAGCGCGTAGAGGCGCCGCATCGGGGCGCTCGTGCCCACCAGGCCCGCGTAGCCGAAGTGGCCGCGGAGCTCGGCGCGGACCTGCCTGAGGTCGCGCTTGACCACGGCGAGCTGCTCGGTGCGCTTGCCGAGCAGGCGCGCGACCTCGTCGTGCGCGGCGGTGAGCTCCGCGTTGGCGCGCGCAAGCTGGTCGGCGCGCTCGCGGTTCTCCGCGAGCAGGCGCGCGTTCTCGATGGCGATCGCGGCCTGGTCGGCGAAGGCGTGCAGCGTGGGCAGCTCCTGGTCGAATCGCTGCCCGGCGCGCGCGCGCGTCTCGAGGTAGAGCGCGCCGATGGTGCGGCCGAGCGGGGGCGCCCCGCGGATCGGGACGCACGCGATCGACTGGATCGCGAGCTGGTGCACGCTCACGGCCTCGGCCAGGCGCGCGTCGTCGCGGGCGCTCAGCGTCACGACCGCCTCGCCGCTCTGCACGACCCGCTCGGCGACCGACCGCGAGAAGCGCGCGTGCGGCTCCTCGTCGCCCGACCGGATGCGCGCGGCGTGGGCCTCGAGCTCGCCCCTGTCGCCGACGAGGACGACCATGCCGCGGTCGGCGCCGAGCAGGGCGACGGCGTGCTGCGTGACGCGCTCGAGCAGGCGCGGCACGTCGTGCTCGGTGGCCAGGTCGCGCGTGATCTCGAGGATGCGCGCGAGCCGGTCCTCGGCGAGGCGCGGGCCGGAGTACAGCGACGTCGCGCCGCTCGTGAGGCGCGCCGCGGTCGCGGGCCCGGTCACCGAGGGCAGGAGGCTCGCGCGCGGGGCCCCGGACGGCACGGCCACGGTCGTCGTGTGCGCCTGGCGCAGCGAGCGGCGACGCGGATCGTCCCAGAAGACCTCGCGCAGGTCGCGCGGCAGCTTGGCGGCCGTCTCCTCGAGCATCGCGAGGGCGGCCTCGGTGTCGCGCCGGGCGGTGGCGACGCTGCCCTGCGCGGCGGCGAGGCGGGCGCGCGCGTCGAGGGCCTGCCAGGCGTGCTCGCGCAGCGCCGCCTCGCGCGCGAGGTCGATCGCCGAGTCGAGGGCGCGACGGGCCGCGTCCTCGTCGCCCGCGGTGTGCGCGATCGTGCCGCGCACGAGTTCCGCCAGCGCCGCGTGCTCGCCGAAGCCGCCGTCGCCGAGGCTCGCG
>JAJYCT010000209.1 GCA_021778125.1 Myxococcales bacterium | reverse complement strand
CCGGCACCTGCACCAAGGTCGTACTTGTTCGGGTCGACGTTGCCGCTCTGCAGGACGTTGCCGAGGGCGCCCGCGAACTGCTGCTGGTTCTTGGCCTCCTGCGCGGTGCTCGTGATCTCCCAGCGCACGAGCTGCACCGGGTTGATCCAGCCGCGCCCGTAGCCGCTGATTCCGCCTACGCCGGCGGTCATCGCCGCCGTGACGATCGGCGTGCTCGTCGTGTCGACGGCGATGAAGGGCCCGTTGCCGTCGATGTCCCCGGGGTACGCGATCGGGCACGTGGCCAGGTACTGCGAGTGCCCCGTCTCGTCGAGGATGCGCACCATGAACTGCGCGGTGGTGCCGTTGCCTGTCACCGGCGCGAAGAGGTTGCTCAGCGCGGCCCGGACGAGGCTCTGGTTCGTGGTCCCGCTGGGGACCGCCCGGAAGAACGCGGCCGACAGGGCCGAGATGTAGACCTTGGTGCAGGTGCCGGCCGCCTGCTGGACCATCTGGACGTCGAACTGCTCGGCGGTCGTCAGGTTGCCGCCGACGACGATCGTGTCTGGCGCGAGCGCGTTGGGGGACCAGGTCGACGCCGGAAGACCGTTGAGGGTGACCGATCCGCCCTCCTGGAGCTGGATCGCGCCGAGGCCGAGCAGCCCCTTCATCCCTGCAGGGATGTGGGCCACGTTGGTGTCCGTCGGCGCCCTGGCGATCATGGGATCGTACAGGATGTTGGCGGTGCTCATGTACGCGGCCCGCCCCAGATCGGCGCGGAGCCGGTCGGTCGCCGCGCGCAGCGCCGACTCGGCCGCCGAGCTGCGCACCTCCTCGTTGAACGTCTGCGTCGCGGCGCGTGAGAGCCCGACGATGCCCATGGCCACGATGAGCCCCGCGACGAGCGCCACGGTGAGCTCGACGAGCGTGAAGCCAGCCTGCGAGGTGCCGCGCTTCACTGGCCCCCCCCCTGGCGGATCGACGTGGAGACGTAGATCGCGTGATAGAGCGTCGGGTCGGGGATCGCGCTGCCCACGAAGCTCTCGCACCAGCCCGCCGGGGGCGAGCCGGTGATGTACCGCGACCACAGGACGCGCACGTCGGCGCGGAGGAAGCCGGGCTCGGTGGGGAGCGACGGGGGCGCGAGCCAGTAGAGCTGGTAGTTGACGCAGAAGACGGTGTCCGGGCTGGCCGCGGGCAAGTCGCGCCCCAGGATGTCGAACTCGTAGCCCTCCGGCGTGCCTCCGGAAGGGGGGTTGAGGTATGCGTTCGGCAGGGCCCATCCGCCGAAGGCGTTCGTGTTTGCGAGCAGCTTCGCGTTCGAGAGGTTGCTCGTCATCGGGTTCGCGCCGTTGGGCAGCGTCCACTGCATGGCGTCGCGCTGGAGGCGCTCCACCACGGTGCGGGCCACCGAGTTGGCGAGGTCGGTCTGCCGCGCGTCCGAGTTGCCCTGCACGCTCGCCTTCTGCATCGACATCACGGCAGCGGCGCCGATCGTCATCACCGTCATCGCCATGATGACCTCGACGGCCGTGTAGCCGCGGCGCGACGAGCGGGAGGCGGAGGGAGGAGGGCGCATGGCTCAGGTGTGCGAGAAGAGACGCGCCATGCCGCTCGGAGGCAGAAGCACGCTGCGGATCGTGCCCCCGGCCGAGCGGGTCACGTCGATCTGGAGGACGCCGACCGTGGGCAGCACACCGTCGAACGTGGGCTGGGTCGTCGGGCCCACGGCGAGGTACGAGCGCCCGAGCGGCGTGTAGCAGACGTACGCCGCCGTGAGCGGCTGCGCGGCGGGAACCGACGGGCTGGCGTAGTAGCTGATCGCGGTCTGGATGCCGGCGGTCTGCTCGGCCGTCTGGGACGAGCCGCTCGTGGTGTTGAGGTTCACCGCGTCGATGAACAGCACGCTGGTGTTCGCCGCCGCCAGGGTCCAGTTGGTGGGCGCGCCGCAGTACGGGACGGGCAGGCGGATGATGCCGGCCTTCTGCGGATCGATGCCGACCGACTCCCAGAGCTGGAACGTCCCCCGGTCCCCCGAGCCGGTGGACAGGGCGACGAGCTCGGCGGCGCCCCGCGCGAGCGCGCGCGTGCGCGCCGTCCGGAACAGCTGCATGATCGCCCCGGCGTCGTTGTAGGCAACACGGTCGTCGGTGGCCGCGCTCACGCTGGGGATGGCGAGCGCCGCGAGCAGGCCGATGACCATGACGACGACCATCAGCTCGATGAGCGAGAAGCCCCGCCCTTCTCGCACCTTCGTGCGCGCTCGCGACGTAGTGACCACCACCGATCCCCCCAGAGCAAGGCGCATGCCCCCGACCGTTCGCCCGGTTTTGCGTCCCCTGACGCGAGGTTGGGCCCCCATGCGCCCCCGCCGGCAAGCAACGATTTCTACGCCTTGCAAAAGGTGCGGACCGTAGCGCCCGCGTGCTACATCGGCGCTCAACATGCGCCGCGCCCGGACCGTCCTCGCTGTGTCGACGCTCTTGATGGCCTGCATGGCCTGCAGCCGTGAGGAGGCCAAGTCCGATCGGAGGCCTCCGCCCCCCCCTCCGCCGGCCGCCTCCGCCGCACACGCCGATCTCTGCGCCAGCGGCGGCGGCCAGAACACCGACCCTGTGAGCGCGCCGCTGCTCCCGCGCGCGGCCGGCGGCTTCTGCCTGGACCCGCAGACCGAGGTCAAGACCTACGGCGACAAGGGCAAGCTCACGATGGACGAGGTCTGCACGACCGCGTTCGACGGCGAGTGCGAGGTCTACAAGCGCTTCGGCCTCGATCGCGTCGTGGTGCTTCGCTACGTCGATGGCAGCGGCGCTCCGAACAGCGTCGAGGTCAACCTGTCGCGCTTTTCGACGCCGGACGGGGCCTACGCGATGTTCACCAAGCGCGTCGTCGCCGACGGGGATCCGGCGCGCGCAACGGTCAAGCCGCTGGGGGCCGGCGCCGCCGGGGCGACCAGCAGCAGCAACGCCTACGTGTGGCGCGGGGCCTACCTCGCGGAGCTCACGTTCGTGACCGAGGACACCAAGATGACGCCCGCCGCCATGGCGCGGGCCAACGAGCAGTCGACGGGCGCCATCGCGAAGGAGATCGGCAGCAAGCTCCCCGGGACGACCGATCTGCTCCCAGGCGCCGCCGCGCTGCCCGCGCCCTCGCGCATTCCGATGGGCATCGCCTACCACCCCAGGGACGCGCTCGGGCTCACGGGCATCGGCCCCGTCGCGGTTGGCTACTACGCCGACGGGCAGAAGCGCTGGCGCGACGTGGCCATCGTGCGCGCGAGCGCCGACGACGCGAAGGACGCCTTCCGCGCGTTCAAGCTCCGCCCGGGCGCGCTGCCGGTGAAGGGCGTCGGCGACGAGGCTGTGCAGGTCCAGCTGCAGGAGGCCGCCGATCGCGCGAAGGCCGAGTATGTCGTCGCGCGCAAGGGCACCACGGTCTTCGCCGTCGGCGACGAGGAGCTCGTCCTCGATCCGGGGACACCGACCGAGAAGCTCGCGGCGCTCCGGCTCACGCGCGACGAGAAGCTCGCGAAGCTCACGACCTGGCTCGCGAAGTAGGCCCGCGGCGCGTCAGAGGCTACCTCGGGGCCCCCGCGATGCGCGTCGCCGCGAGCCGCGCGAGCCCGTAGATCGATTCCTGCGGGTTGACGCCGAGGCTCGTGGGGAAGACCGAGCCGTCGATGACGTGCAGGTTCTCCACGGTGTGGTGGCGCAGGTCGGCGCTGCGCACGACGCTCGACGCAGGATCGTCGCCCATGCGGCAGCCGCCCATCAGGTGGGCCGTGAACACCGGAACCGCGCCGATCTCCCAGCGCAGGGCGTCCACCGCCGCGTCGATGTCCTCCCTCCCCGCGACCTCGGCGGGCCGGTCGTGCAGCGAGAGCGCGCGCCGCGCCCCCGACGCGAGCTGCATCTCCGCCATCCGCTTCTGCGCGAAGCGGAACGCCGACCAGAGCCGGGGCACGATGGGGTAGTCGAGCAGCGGCGCGCCCGAGGGCCGGAGCGTCACGCGCCCGCCGGGGACGTCGTCGTGGAAGCCGTCGATGAGCAGCGCGACGTGGAGCGCCGAGCGCGGCGCCTCGCGCATCAGGGCGAGGTGCGGCGCCCCGTAGCCCGGCACCGCGGTCGCGCCGAGCCCCGGGTACCACGGCACCGCTTCCATGAAGAAGCCGACGTCATCGCCCCGGTGCGCGAAGTGGTGGCTGGCGGCGCTCTGGGGCGCTCCCTCGAACGGAAGGATGGGGCGATCATAGAGCGCGAGCGAACCGAGCGCCGGGTGCACGAACGTCCGCGTCCCGACGACGCCGCCCGAGTCGAGCCCCGAGCGCAGCAAGAGCGCCGGCGAGTTGAGGGCGCCGCCGCTGACGACGAAGCGCCTGGCCCGCACCGACAGCGTGCGCCCGGTCGGTGCGCGCCCCCCGGCGTCGAGCAGCGTGCCGCGCAGCCGCTGCACGGCGCCCCGTTCGACCTCGAGGCGGTCGGCGCGTGCGCGGAACACGAGGCGCGCGCCCCGGTCGATGGCGTCCGGGATGATCGTCACGAGCATCGAACGCTTCGCGTTCACCGGGCATCCCAGGTGGCACATGCCGGTCTGCATGCACGCGTAGACGTTGCGGCGCAGCGTGTCGGCCTCCCAGCCGAGCGCCTTGCATCCGTCGTAGAGCGCGCGGTTGTTCGCGTTGAGCGATTCGACCTCTACCTTCGCGATCGCCAGCCGCCGCTCGATGGCCTCGTAGTGCGGTACGAGGTCGCCGTAGGCGAAGCCGCCGACCTCGTGGCGCTTGGCCCAGTGGTCGACCACGTCCTCCGGGGTGCGGAAGCACGTCGTCCAGTTGACGACTGTCGTGCCGCCCACGGCGCGCCCCTGCAGGATCGCGATGCCGGCGTCGGCCGTCGCGCGCGCCTCGGCCTCCTGGTAGAGCTTCGGCACGACGTCGCGCTCGCGCATCGTGAAGTCGTCGCTCGTGGCGTAGCCGCCCTCCTCGAGGAGCAGCACGTCGAGGCCGGCCTCGGCGAGCACCGCGGCGGTCACTGCGCCGCCCGCGCCGGTGCCGATGACGCACACGTCGGCGCCGAGTTCGAGGTCGGACGCGGCGGCCGAGCCGTCGACGACGCGCGGGCTGGAGCGGATCGAGGCGAGGCGCGTCACGGGCGCTTCTCCGCCGGCTGCGCCGCGATCCACTCGGGCGTGCCGACCTTCGAGTCGTCGTACGCGTACCTGTTGAGGCCCGACGGTGGGGCGTAGCCGACGCCCGGCCAGCCCTGCTCCTCGACCCAGTACGCCGCGAGGCACAGCTTGCGCAGCGCCTGGAATCCCGTGCGCCGCAGCGCGAGGCGGCTTCCTCGCCAGCTCTCGAGCACGGCGTCCTGGCCCTCGGGCGACAGGCGCGTGAAGGGCAGCGCGCGCCCATCGAACAGCAGGCCGGGGAGCGCGTTCTCGAACAGGCCGAGGAGCCTGTCGAGGTCCTGCCGGACCTCCGGAGAGCCGTACGAGAGCGTGCGATCGACGCCCAGCGCGACCGCGACCGCGTCGGCGCCCGCCGGCACGGCGCGGGCCGCAAAGGCGACGAGGACCTGGAAGCGTGACGGCGTCAGCGCGAGCAGCGGGGGAACGGTCTCCACGACCTTGCGCGACGGCAGCAGGGCCAGGCCGGTCCCCCCGCCGAGGAGCAGCAGCAGGCCCCCGAGCAGGCCTCGCTGCACGATCGCGCGGCGCGTGACGGGCGTCATCCGGCCCCCCCAGCGTAGCTCAGCGCAGCGAAGGCAGGCGCATCTCGAGCGCGGCGCGCGCGCTGCGGGCGTCGATGAGCCCCGCGCGCATCATCCACGCGACCTGTCGCGGCCCGAGGCGCTGCGAGAGGCGACGGAACGCGTCGTAGACGACGAGCAGCGGGCCCCACGCCCGCAGGAAGTCGCGCGCATAGGCCCGCGGCCCGCGCCCGCTCGCGAGCGCCTCGGCCAGCATCCGCGCCGCGACCAGGCCGAGGCCAACGCCGGAGCCGTGGGCGGAGAACACCTGGCGCCCCGCGTCGCCGAGGGTGGCCAAGCGCCCGCGGGCGAGGCGCCCGACGACGCCGAGCGGGATGGAGCGCGAGCCGCCGAAGAGCCTCGGCCCGATCCAGCGCTGCTCGTCGACGAACGCATGGAGCAGGCGCGCGCCCGACGGGTGACCGTACGCGGGCAGGCTCCCGGTGAGCAGGCTGACGCGGTCGCCCTCGACGCGCACGTTGACGATCGAGTACCCGCCGGCGACCGCCGAGTAGCAGAGCGTCGTGCCCTCCCCGACCCCCTCGCGCTCCAGGAAGGCGCGCGCGCCCGCGGGGTCGCGGATCGCGCGGACCTCCTGCGCCGCGGCGCACACATCGCCCGGAGGCGGCGTCCGGGAGCCCGCGAGGCGCGCGCCCGCGAGGCCCGACGCGTCGGCGAGCCACGTCGCTTCGACGGGGCCGGCGCTCGTGCGCAGCACGCCGTCCTCGAGCCCGTGGACGTGCACGCCGCCGCGCAGCTCGGCGCCCGCATCGAGCGCGCCGCGCTGCAGGCGGGTGACCAGGTAGCGCATGTCGACGTCGAGCACGTCGTGCTCGGGCACCACGACGCGCGTGGGGCCGCGCCCGGCGACGAGGTGGAAGGGCGCGCCCGCTCCTGCGAGTTCCTCGCCCTCGGGCTGCGCGAGGCCCGCCTCGCGGAACATCCAGCGCGCGACGCCGTTGACCCAGCGCGCGCCCGCCTCCTCGAGCGGGTGACGATCGAGCGCCACGACGCGCAGGCCGGCGCGCGCCGCGTGCAGCGCCAGCGCGGCGCCCGCGGTCCCGGCGCCCACGACCGCGAGATCGAACCTCACGCCTCGCTCCGCGCGCGCCGCTCGAAGCACGCATCGGGCAGCCCGCGGTCCCGGCGCGCGACGCGCGTGGCCTCGACGAAGCGCGCGGTCACCGGATCGTGGTAGCCGCTCGCGTCGGGCAGCGCCGGATCGTGCTCGCGGTGGTAGCGGACGATGCGCGCCATGAGCAGATCGCGCACCCACTTTCCCACGAGCGACGCCATGCTGACCAGCATGTGGCGTTCGTCCGCGTCGCGGACGAAGGCGAGGCGGCCGAGGCCCGGGATGAGGTACTCGCTGCGCGCGCGGCCCTCCACGATCGCCACGTGCAGACGGCCGCCGAGCGGCCCGAACGCGGGCGCGTAGCGATCGAAGCCGCCGACCTTGCCGCAGATCGCCACGACGTCGCGCCCGGCGCGCGCGCGCGCGTCGAGGACGAGCCGCTCCATGGCGTGCAGGTCGACGTCGAAGCGGGTGAGGCCGCGCGCGACGCCGTCGTTGAGGCGACGGGTGCAGGTGAGCACGCTCGCCGCGCGCTCCACGCGTACGCCCCGCTCGTCGAGGCGCGACAGATCGTGCTCGATCGTCGCGACGAGCTTCGCCTCTGCCGCGAACGGCTCGTCGCCCGCGTCCCAGCACTGCCGCTCGTGGCCGGGCGGGCAAGGGGATGCGAGCGCCTCGCCCGTGTCGAGCGAGAGCGCGCGCACGACCTCGGCCGGGGTTGCCGGCTCCCGCCCCGTGGCGCGTCGCACGAGCGCGCGCGCCCAGGCCTCGCCGAGCGCCGTGTCGCCGTGGGTGACGAGCCTCTTGGAGTCGCCCAGGCGGGTGCGCAGGGCCCCTCGCGGCTTCGCCTCGACGCGGGCATGCCCCTCGCCGAGCGTCGTCGCCACCACGGCCGTCACGATGAGCGGGCCAAGCCGCGGCCCCAGGCCGTTCTCGTCGATGCCTACGCGCAGCACGGGCCGCTCGGAGGGGGCGGGCGTACCGGGCAGATCGGGCGGATCGGAGCGGCCGGCCACGCCCACCCTCCCATACCGCGCGGCGGCCGACGCCGCCAGGCGTCCATCGCCCGGCGTCCCCCGCCCGGGCCCAATTGACGGGGCGCCGATGCATGCTTAGTGTGCTGCGCCCTCGGTCGTCGGTGCCAAAGTGGCCGTCGGGGCGAGTGAAGAGCATTCGAGGTCAACGTGAACAAGGCGACCCTGAAGAAGTTCAAGACGCTGCTCACCGAGAAGCGCGACGAGATCCTCAAGAAGGCCAAGCAGACGCTCGAGCAGGACATGTCGCTCGACACCGACGACCTGCCCGACGAGATGGACCTCGCCTCCAGCGAATACCTGCAGTCGTTCACGTTCCGCCTGCGGGGGCGCGAGAAGAGCTTTCTCGACAAGATCGAGAAGGCCCTCCAGAAGATCGAGGAGGGTACCTTCGGCACCTGCGAGGAGTGCGGCGAAGAGATCTCGGTCAAGCGCCTCGAGGCGCGGCCGGAGACGACGCTGTGCATCCGCTGCAAGGAAGATCAGGAGCGGATCGAGAAGGACTACACCTGAGCCAGGCCCCCCCGGAAGGGCTCCCGGAAGGGCGGGCACCTCGTCGAGAGGGGCGGACTGCCGGCTAGCCGCGGGCCGCCTTCTTGGGGCGGGGCGCTGCGCTGCGCGCGAGGACCTCGGCGAGGTACGCGGCGGTGTGCGACCGCTTGGCCACGGCGACCTGCTCGGGCGTGCCCGCGGCGACGATCTCGCCGCCTCCCTCGCCGCCCTCGGGGCCGAGGTCGATGACCCAGTCCGCGCATGCGACGACGTCGAGGTTGTGCTCGATAACGAGCACGGTGTTGCCCTGGTCGCGCAGGTCCGAGAGGGCCGTGAGCAGGATCTCGATGTCAGCGAAGTGCAGGCCCGTCGTCGGCTCGTCGAGCACGTAGAGCGTGCTCCCTGTCGCCTTGCGCGACAGCTCGCGCGCCAGCTTGACCCGCTGTGCCTCGCCGCCCGAGAGCGTCGGCGCCGGCTGGCCGAGCGTCAGGTACCCGAGGCCGACCTTGCGCAACGCCTCGAGCTTGTCGGCGATGCGTGGCACCGCGCCGAACAGCTCCGTCGCCTGCTCGACGGTCGCGTCGAGCGCGTCGGCGATCGACAGGCCGCGGTAGCGCACCTCGAGCGTCTCGCGGTTGTACCGGCGGCCGCTGCACGTGTCGCACGCGACGAAGACGTCTGGCAGGAAGTGCATCTCGACGCGCAGCACGCCATCGCCCTGGCACGCCTCGCACCGCCCGCCCTTCACGTTGAACGAGAAGCGCCCCGCCTTGTAGCCGCGCGCGCGCGCGTCGGGCAGGCCCGAGTACAGGTCGCGCAGCAGCGCGAAGATGCCCGTATACGTCGCCGGGTTCGAGCGCGGCGTGCGGCCGATGGGGGCCTGGTCGATCGACACGACCTTGTCGACGTGGTCGAGCCCCTCGACGCGGTCGCACTCGCCGATGGGGGCCGTCGCGTTGTAGAGCTTCGCGCGCGCCGCGGGCAAGAGCGTGTCGACCACCAGGCTCGACTTGCCGCTGCCGCTGACCCCCGTGACGCACGTGAGCAGGCCGAGCGGCACCTCGGCGGTGACGTCGCGGAGGTTGTGGGCGCGCGCGCCTATGACGCGCAGCGCGTGCTTGCCGCGGACCTTGCGCTTGGCCGGCACCGGCAGGCGGCGGGCGCCGCTCAGCCACGGGCCGGTGATCGAACTCGGCTCCTCCATGATCTGCGCCGGCGAGCCCTGCGCGACGATCTGGCCGCCGTGTACGCCCGCGCCGGGGCCCATGTCGACGACGTGGTCGGCCGCGAGGATGGCCTCGCGGTCGTGCTCGACGACGATGACCGAGTTGCCGAGGTCGCGCAGTCGCCCCTGGGCCTCGATGAGGCGAGCGTTGTCGCGCGCGTGCAGGCCGACGCTCGGTTCGTCGAGCACGTAGAGCACGCCGACCAGCGCCGAGCCGATCTGAGTGGCGAGGCGGATGCGCTGACCCTCGCCCGACGAGAGCGTCTGAGCGCTGCGGTCGAGCGCGAGGTAGTCGAGCCCGACGTCGATGAGGAAGCCGAGGCGCGAGGCGACGGCCTTGAGCAGCGGCTCAGCGATGGCGGCATCGCGCGCGCCGAACGCCTGCGCCGAGCCCTCGCGCCCGAGCGCCTG
>JAJYCT010000208.1 GCA_021778125.1 Myxococcales bacterium | reverse complement strand
GGGCGCACGCTCTCGGCGAGCACGCGCTTTGCGTTGCCGGGCGAGATGCGCCCGAGCTCGCGCAGCCGGTCGGCGACGGCGTTGACGCGGCGGCGGTGGTCGAGCGCTGCCTGCGCCGCGGCATGCAGCGGAAGCGGCGCTCCGGCCTCGTCTGCCGGCACCGGATATCGGTCCCAGGTCCGATTCAGGAACTCGACCGAGCCGCAGGGACAGGGCGGGAGCCTGATGATGTTCGGGTCGAGCCCCTGGCCGCTCTCTGGATGGTCGAGGCCGAGCACCAGGTCCGCGAGCTTCAGGACGCGCTCTTCCTCGCAGCCATCGCAGCGCTGCAGCAACTCGCTCTGGGTCGCGTCGAGGATCATGGGTTCGCCTGGTAGGTGCCGTTCCAGTAGAAGAGCCCCGCCGCCTTGCCCGAGGCGAAGACCGAGCAACCCTGGGGCCGCAGGTTGTAGATGCCGGGGTAGTAGGTGTCGTCGATGTTCGAGTCGTCGATCTTCGAGTGGGTGATGGACGACGGCGTCGCGGCGAAGGAGCGCTTGAAGTTGATGGCGACGTCCGCGTAGGGGACCGCGCCGTTGTTACCGGAGCCGATGCCGAACATCCCCGTCTCGGGCCCGTTCGCGGTCCACTCACCGCCCAGCAGGTCTAGCGTCGCGGTCTTGTCCCAGACGGTCCAGGTGCCGGCGGTTGGGCTCTTCTGCGAGACCGTGAGCGCGAACCTGGAGAACCGGAGCAGCGCGGAGTAGAACCCGGGCGCTCCGGCCTGCCACGCGGCGCCGTTCCAGTATGCGTTGATGGCGATGAGCAGGTCTGCGGTGTCTTGGTAGAAGCGGGTGTTGGGATTGGCCGCTCCAGAGTCGAGGTGCTGGGTGAGGACCGTTCCCGGGCCCATCGGGATCTCGACCAGCCCCGCCATGAGCGGCGCGGGCACGCCCGCTTTGACCACCGCCACGCCGCCGAGTGCCGGATCCCACTCCAGGCCATCGGCCGTCGCGCCGAAGCGGAAGCCCATCGCGCCGCCCGCGCCCGGATCGGCCCGCACCACGCCCGCCTCGATCACCTTCCCTGAGGGCGCCTTGGCCCCCGCTCTTAGGATTACCGGCCCGGAGAAGATTGCGCCCGCGTGCTTCGCTCGCTCGTTGACCAGCTTCAGGAGCGCATCGAGCGCGGTCTGGAGCGTGGAGGCCGGTATGGAATCCGGCGCGCCGGCCGAGCCCTGGTGGCCGACGAGCGCCGTCCCCTTGCCGGCAGCCTGAGACGCCAGGTCCGCGACGACCGCGTTGACGTCGTCCTCAAGCCCCTGGAGAGCCTGAGCGACCGTGCCGGCAGCATGGCTCTTCGCCGCGCCGGTCAACGCCGCGCTGCCGACCAGCGCCGCGCCGGCCGGCGCCGCGAGGTCGGCTACCTGCGCATTGAGATCGTCCTCGACCGCCTGCAGCCCGGCCTGGACCGTGCCAGCAGGGTGGCTGTTCGGCGCGCCTGTGAGCGGCGCCGTGTCCACGTCCTTGGCTGCATGCCGCCCATCCACGCCCGCGTAGTGGGCGCCGAGCTCGCCGTCGATGGCCTCGAACGTCGCCTGCGCCGTCCGTGCCACGGGATGGAAGTGGACGAAGTCGTCGTCCACCGCGAGCGTCGAGGCGAGGCCGAGGACGTAGTTCTGCCGCCGCGCGAAAGAGAGGTCCGCCGCGAGGATCTGCGTCTGTCCGAAGCGGCGGGTCGCGTCGCAGAGGAGGATCGCGTCCGGCCGCAGCCCGGGCGGCGTCGCGGTGCGGGCGGGTGCCTCCGCGCCCTGGTCCACCACCAGCTTGAAGGACTCGTCGCGCCGGAAGAACACCTCCAGCGAGTTGCCGTCGATGCGCGGGTCGGAGAGCGCTCGGTCGAACTTGGCGTAGAGCGAGACCACCTTCTCCTTGCCCGCGGCCGAGACGGCCGTCGAGACGCCGTTCTCGTCAACCGAGAGGTCCGCGGTCTGCGGCGTGGCGAAGAAGATGCGCTGCCCCGCCGGGTCGTAGGCGATGCCCGGCGCCGTGAGGTCGAGCGTGAGGTTCGCGACGGGCGCGTGCGGCGTGACCGCCATGCCGGTGACGACGCCAACGAGGCCCTGGTCCGTTGCCCGCTTCTCGTCCGCCTCCTCGAGCAGCTCGAAGCCGAGGTTCAGCTCGTCGGCGGAAACACGTTCGCGGAAAAAATAGTCCACTCTATCAGCCATTTAGGCCACCCTCAGGTCGCCGCGCGCCCGGTGTTCAGCGATATGGCATCGCCGGCACAGGAGTTCGAGGTTCGTAGGCTCGAAAAGCAGGGCCGGGTTCCCCTTTGGGGGCACCCGGTGGTGGACCACGAGGTTGTTGTGCGTGCGGATCTCTCCGCACCGGACGCAGGACGATCCCGGGGCATGAAGAAGCGCGTCGCGGACCTTCAAGAAGCCGCGCCACTGCCGCCAGGAGTTCTCGGGAGAGCTGCTGCGCGTCGGGTCCTTTCGCCGGGCGATTCCCCAGCAGCGCGTCGTGCAGTACCGGCCGCCGCCGCGAGCGACCAGTGTCTGCTCGACACCAAAGAGGCGCCCGCACCACAGGCAGGTCCGCACGACTTGCTTGGCGCCATCCGTCAGCTCGTTGTGGCCGTTACGGCCCAACTTCCAGGCTGCGAAGCAGGCGCGGGAGCAGAGCGTGTGCCGCTTTGGCGCCTGTTCGAAGTAGGCACGGCCGCAGCGCTCGCAGACGACGTTGGGCGGAGCGTTGTTGCGACGCCACGCCTTGTAGCAAGCACCGCAGCGACCACGCTGTAGGCTTCGCCTCTCCCGCTGGCAGTCCTGGCAGCGCATCAGTGCAGCCTCCAGTTGACGCCCAGCTCCGAGAGGCCGAGCTCGAGGTGGTCGATCACCTCGGGCGGCATGGGCTCGATGAGGTCGATGAAGTGGGTGTGGGCGGGCTTGAGGTAGTCGACGAGGAAGCGGATGCGGCGCCGCTCGGTGTCGGTCAGCGCCTGGCCGACGGTCACGTCGAAGGCGTACAGGTCGAAGCGCTGATCGGGCCCCAGCTCCCAGTCGACGCCCAGCGCCGACTCGCCCAGGACCAGGGTCGTCCCGTGGAAGGCGTCGATCGAGCTCACCTCGATGCCGAGGAAGAAGCGGATGGCGTCGCGCAGGCCCTGCGAGGTGCCCTTCTCGCGGTAGAGCGAGACGAGCACGGACAAGAGGCGCCGCTGGTCGAGGTCCGACAGGTCGAAGGGGAACGGGTTCCCCAGGTCGTCGAGCATCCGGCCGAGGAAGGGCTGCGGCGCGAGGTCCGGGTCGAGGATGTCCGGGAAGCGGTCGACGTCGGCGAGCAAGAGGTCCGTCACGTCCTGGAGCACCGCGGTGAGCTTCTTTAGATCCCCGCTGTCCTCGTCGCGGTTCATCTGGGGCAGTAGGCGATAGAGATCGAAGCGGCGGCCTGCAGGCGCGACCGGCGTGAAGCCCGTGAAGCTCGCCGCGTCCGGCGTGACCTCGTGGCCTGCAAGGCTGGCGAGGCCGCTGGCCGTGACCTCGTAGGTCGAGCCCGGGCTGAGCTCGGTGTCGAGGGTGAGCACCACCGAGGAGGGTGAGATGACCTCCACGTTCACCACCTCGACGGGCATTCCGGGCGCCGACCGGGCGGTGAGCGCGTAGTTCGTGGGCGTGAGCGCGTCGGTCGGGGCATCGTCGCCCTCCTGCCGAACCGCATCGTCGAAGGAGACATGGACCGTCTTCGGAGCCCGCGCCTGGGCGCCGACGAGCCGCGGTCGCGCGTAGTCCTCGATGGTGAAGGCGTAGTCGAAGGCGCCAGCGACACCCGAGCGCGTCGCTGCCTCGACGTGGATCGCGACCGCCGCCTGGCTCGGGAAGTCGGCCGTCGGCACGAGCGCGACAGTGAGCGTGTCGCCGCTGACCGTGAAGCCCGCTCCCGGGCCGTCGAAGCCCGGCTGCGCGATGCCGGCCTTCATCGCGACCACGCCGTTGACCAGCACGCGCACCGAGGACGGATCGACGCCATCGTGGCCTACGTCGATGAGGTCGAGGGTGATGGGCCCGCCACGCGGCGCGGACAGCTCGTCCGGCTCCGGCACCCGATCGGCGAGGACCGGCCGCACCGGGCTCACGTCGCCGAGGATGCGGTCCAGGTAGACGGCCGGCAGCTCGCTCTCGATGGCCTCCGTACCGCTGTCTGTCAGCTCCAGCCGGAACGAGAGATCGGCAAGGCCAGAGCGCTTCGAGACGTCGAGCACCCGGTCGAACCGAGTCTGGAGCGTTCCAACCGGGAGCGGCTCGCTGTACTGCTCTACGCCGCCGAGAAGCACCGCGAAGCGCCAGCTCCCGCGCACGGGCGCGACGCTCGGCCCCCGCAGCGCCGCGGCGAACCGAACGAAGCTCATCCCCGTGAGGTCGAGGGTCTGAGCGACTTCGGCGTAGTCGCCCGGCATGAAGCGGCCGAAGACGCCGGGCGTGTCGCTCCCCAGCACGAAGGCGTGCGTCCCCTCCATCGGCACAAAGCCCACCGGCTCTATCCGGCCCTGAGTCTGCCCGAGGGCGCGCTGGAAGAGGGTCGTCGCCATCAGAGCTGCCGGTAAACCTCGACCTGATCGAAGAAGGCGCGCCGGGTCACGTCGCTCACCGCGTAACCGAAGCCCGCGTAGCCGGAGGTGAAGGGCTGGGTGCCGGAGTTGATGGCCAGCGCGTCGTCGGTGAAGTCGTCCATCCCGGCGATGGGCTGCCAGACAGGCACGGTGACCGGGTTCTTCGTGAGGTCGCTCGCGAAGGACTGGAGGATCACGTCGCCGTTGTCGTTGACCACCATGTCGAGGCGCAGGTGCAGCCAGGTCCCGACCGCGAAGGTGTCGGTCGAACGGCGCAGCGCTGCACCGGGCGTGGCCGGCAGCCCCTGCACCAGCGCGCCCTTGCGCAGGACGACGTGGTGCGGATCGTCGTCTTCGAGGCCGAGCAGGTACCCGGAGTCGTTGACCGACTTGCCCTGCATCCCGAGAAACAGGAGCGGCGCGAAGCCGATGGGGCCGCCGCTCGGACCGCGCTGGATGGCCGCCCGGACGGAGCCGCCCTTCGCGAGCGGCGCGAAGCTCACCTGGTTGGTGAAGAGGCCCACCGCGCCCACGTCCGCCGCGAGGGAGTTGAAGCCGAAGAGGAACGAGCCGCCGCCGTTGGGCGTCGCGATGCCGCTGGTCACGCCGCGGTCCACCGTCGCCGCGTCGAGGCCATCGTTCAGGTAGGTCCAGTCGGTCTGCGCCATCGCATCCTCACAAGGTCGCGGCCGCGACCCACGTCCCGGAGAAGTTCTCGGAGACGCCTGCGGCCAGGTCCGCTGCGGCGAAGGCCGTCAGGTAGGAAGTGTTCCGCCAGCCCGTCGCGAAGGGCTCGGGCGTTGCGGCGGCGAAGACTGGCGCCGGATGAGGCACGCCCGGCCAGCCATCCTCGAAGTCCTCGACCGGCTTGCTCGGACCGAAGTCCGCTGCCTCGATATCGCCGAGCGCGAAGAGGTAGCGCTCGTTCTGGTCCCAGCCGGTCTCGAAGCCCTCGGCTAGGAGCGCGAGCGCGCCGTAGGTCGCGGGCTGCGCCTCGCCCGGCGCGAAGGCCGCGTGGAAGTGGTCGTTCGCCCACCCGGCCTCGAAGCCCTCGTACGGAGCCTCCGGATAGGTGGCGAGTTCCTCCGCGGTTGATCGGACGCGCAGCGTCCAGCCGTCGGCGAGCCCCGGCGCGGTGCCGGCCAGATCGAAGTCACCGTTGTAGACCTCGCCCGCAAGCGCCGGCATCAGAGCGCCCTCCCGCTGTCGAGGTCGAAGAGCGTAACCGTCCCCAGCGCGGGGAACTCCCGCACGTCGAGCTTCACGTCGTCCGCCGGCAGAAAGCTCTGCTCGTGGACCTTGCGGACGCCTGGGACCTCGGCAACCACGTCGAACAGCTCCGAGAAGGGGATCTCCGCCGCCACGTCGCCAGAGGACTTCTTGAGGTTGAAGCCGAAGTCGACCTGCGGGTTGGGCGTGCCGTCCGGGAGCGAGACCGCAAAGAGCGAGACGAGCGCCCTGCGGATGGCCGCCGCCACGACGACAGCGTTCGCGCCCTGCCGCAGCGCAACCTCGGCGCGCAGGTCGATGGTCCGGAAGACCGGGGCCTGGACCACGATGTCGAAGGTTAGCGTGCAGGGATAGACGACCGTGACCTGCTCGAGGACCTGCTGCTTCAGCGCCGTCGAGGGCACGCCACCGCCCTGCGGGACCACGAAGAGGATGCCGGAGTTTTCGTCGATGGCCCGGTCCTCGTTCGAGGTGAGCATCAGCGCGCGGGCCACGCCGGGCACGCCGAGCGCGTGGATCTCGAAATCCTCCCTCGCGACGGTCCGGGTGAGCACGCGGATCGAGGCCGGCGCGAGGCGCCGGATCTGCGCCAGGCTCTCGCGGTCCACGCCGCCGCTTGCCGCCGCGGGGTTGGTGACCGAGACGGTGACCGGATGGCCGGCGGCGTCGGTAAAGCTCCCTTCGAGCTTCCGCAGCGTGCCCGCGTCGACGTTTCCCTTCGTGCCACCGCCGGTCTTGTAGGCGACCACCACCGTGCCCGCGGGGGTGACGCCCTCGAGGCCGTTGCCGAAGCGCAGCGTGGCGCGGTCGTTCTGGTCGACGAGCACCGTGAAGTGCCGGTCGCTCGCGCGCGAGGAGAGGAAGTTCGGCACCTCCAGATAGGCGCCGTCCGCCGCAGTGACGGTCGCCGAGCCGTCGAGGAACGGCGTCTCGTGCAGCGCGAACTGCTGGTTAGGCAGGCTGGTCGAAGCGAAGCGCTCCTCCTGCGCCTCAGATTGCTCGACGGTCCCAGTGGCTTGCGGAGGGTTCGCGCCGGCCGGAATCGTGACGTCGTCGAGCAACTCGAAGCGCAGCGGGTTGGCGACGGCCGTCGTCGAGACCACCGTGCCCTTCGGGATGCGCACGTCCGCGTTGAGTGGGCTCACCAGGGAGAAGACCACGTCGGCCGTGGCGGCCTGCGCGCCCTTGGGCCGGTAGCCGAGGAGCTTGACCAGCGCGAGGAGGTTCTTGCGCTGCGTGGCCGTCGTGATGCGGCTCTCGCGCGCCTGCGCGTCCTGGTAGTAGGTGACCACGTCGCCAACGAACGCGTAGAGTTCGACAAGCAGGTTTCCGAACGAGGCGACATGGAAGTCGGTCCACTCCGGGAAGACCGACTGCACCAGGCGGACGAGTCGCAGGCGAAGGGCGTCGAAGTCCTTGTCCGTGAAGTCTTGCGAGCGCGCCAGTAGCGCCATTCCGTGCTCCAAAACGAAAAGCCCCGGCCGGAAGGGGCTTCCCTTCCGCGCCGGGGCTCGAGTGACTCGACGACCCAAAAGCTAGTCTGGCGCTACTCTAGGCGATCCAGATATTGACGTCAAGGTCCTTCAATGGGGAGCGTCAATGGGGAGGTGGCGCCAGCCGGCGCGCGATCGTGGAGATGATCCAGCCAACCCCGCTCTGGCCGAGCACGAGGAGGCCGGCGAGGCAGCAGGGGTCGCGCAAGAACGCTTCCATCCTGGCCTCTCACACCGCGCAGCAGGAGAGCTTCGCCACGTCTTTCTTGAAAGTTTGACTCGCGAGCTTGATGCCCTCGGAGAGCGTCAAGTACGGGTGGAGCATCGCGGCCAGCTCGTCGATGCGGATTCCGAATCGGATCGCCATCGCCGGCTGCTGGATGATGTCGCCGGCCTCGGCCGCGAGGATGTGAGCGCCGACCAAGAGATTCGTCTTCTCGTCGGCGACCAGCTTGATGAAGCCGCGCGTGTCGCGGGCGGCGATGGAGCGGGGCACATAGGCGAGCGGCAGCTTCGAGACGGCCACCGCGATCCTCTGCTCGCGCGCCTGCGCTTCGGTGAGGCCCACCGAGGCGACCGCCGGGTCGGTGAAGGTCACGCGCGGCAGCACGCCGAGGTCGTATCTGCGAGCGTTGCCTTGCAGCGCATTCTCCGCGGCGAGGCTCCCCGCGTAGGCAGCGACGTAGACGAACGCCGGGTCGCCGATGACGTCGCCCGCCGCGTAGATGCCCGGGCGCGACGTTTCGAGGTGCCCGTCCACCACGACCTCGCCCTTCCTTCCCAGACGGATGCCCGCCTCTTCGAGACCGACGCCGCTGGTATTGGGCCGGCGGCCGGTCGCGACGAGGAGCTGCTCGGCCTCGAACGTGACGGCGCGGCCGCCCTCTTCCACCTTGACGCGATAGGCGCCAGCGTTGCCAGAGACGCGCTGCACCGCGACGCTCGAATGAATCTCCATCCCCTCCTCGCGCAGGTAGCCGGCGAGCGCGTCGCTCACCTCCGCATCCTCGGAGGGTACGATGCGCGGCAACGCCTCGAGCACCGTGACCTTCGCTCCTATGCGCGCGAAGAGCTGCGCCAACTCCAGCCCCACCGCGCTGCCGCCGACCACGACGAGCGAGCGCGGCAGCTCCGTGAGCGCCAGCGCCTCCGTGCTGGTGAGGTGCGGCGTTTCGGCGAGGCCGGGAATGGGCGGCGCCCAGGGATGGGCTCCCATGGCGAGCAGGATCTTCCGCGCGCGCAGCGGCTCGCTGTTCACCTCGAGCATCCCATCCGACAGGAAGCGGGCGTTCCCTTGAACAAGCTTCACCGACGGATAGGTGGCCAGCACGTCCCAGTACTTCGCCTTTTGCAGTTCGGCGACGAGCGCATCCTTCTGCTTCACGACCGCCCCGAAGTCGGGCCGCTCCACCTGCGCTCGGATGCCGGCGAAGGCGGGGTGACCGGCGCGGTGGACGGCCTCCGCGGCGCGGATGAGCGTCTTCGACGGAACGCACCCGACGTTGACGCAGGTGCCGCCGAGCGCGCCGCGCTCGATGATGACGGCCTTGGCACCGAGATCGGCCGCTCGGATCGCCGCGGCGAAAGCGGCCGAGCCTCCACCGACGATCGCCAGATCGACCTCGCCGTAGGCCACCCCCGACTCGCTTCGCAGCGGTCGCGACGAGTGGCCGGTCACCCGGTACTTCGGGGCGATCGCCGCGGCCAGCGCCTCCGGCCCGACGAGCGGCTCCGCGATCACGTGGGAGCGGCCCTCGGGATAGGCTGTCCTGCTCTCGAACACGCCCGGCAGCCGCCGCAGCGTCGCGTCGATGGTGCGCGCGCAGTGGTCGCAGGTCATTCCGCCGATGTCGAGCGTCCATTCATTCCGTTCGGCCATCTCGAGCTCCAGTCTTCAACACCCCGCTGCTTAGCCGCGCTTCGCAGCGACTGCGGTCGCCGGCTCCTGAGCGCGCTCCTCGCGCGTGCGCGCCAGCGCCACCTTCGCCTCCTTGACCGCCTTGTTCACCTCGCCCAGGCAGCAGGCGCCCGAGGGGTTCTTCACCTCGCAGGCGCAGCGGTCGGCGCGGACTTCGGCGGTGATGCGCGACGGAATGGTCGAGCCGCCCGTCTCGGCGACCTCGCGGCGCACGTCGGCGCGCTCGAAGCCGAAGCAGTAGCAGAGCGGAACGGGATCGTCGGTCTCCTTCAGGCCGACCCGCACGCGCGAGGCGCCCTTGTCGACGCAGCGGCCGTCCGCGCCGTAGTAGAGGACGCTGCAGGCTGGCGTGCGGCAGAAGCGGCGCTCCACGGCGAGGAGGGAGGCTGCCGCATCGGGCTCGAGGATGGCCGTGAGGGTCTCGTCGCCGACCGCGAGCCCGATCGCGCCGCAGCGCGGACAGGGCGTTTTCGCGCTCTCCGAGACGGGGAGTTCGCAGCAGCCGGCCACGTCAGGACCCCTTGCCGGGCAGGATCGCCTTGTAGCCAAGCCGGTTCACGGCCTCCGCTAACTGCTGGGGCGTCACCTTGCCCGGCGTGTACTCCACCACCGCCTGCTTATCCGAGTAGCTCACTTTCGCCTCCTCGACGCCGTCGAGTTTCTTGAGAGCGATGCGGACGGCCGTCGTGCAGGCCGGGCAGTCCATTCCGTCGATGTGGAGAGTCACCGTTCGCGAGGCCGTCGCCGGCGCCTGAGCGCGCGCCGAG
>JAJYCT010000207.1 GCA_021778125.1 Myxococcales bacterium | reverse complement strand
GGAAGCGCAACGGACAACGGATGAAGGTGACCCCGCCATGAGTTTGCAGCCCCTGAACGGCCACGTGCTCCTGCGCCTCGTCGAGGCCGAAGAGAAGACCTCCGGCGGCATTTACCTCCCTGACATAGCGCGGGAGCGGCCCGCCGAGGGGGTGGTCGAGGCCCTGCCGTCGGGCAGCTCCGACGAGCTGGCGATCGGCGATCGCGTGCTCTACAAGAAGCACGCGGGCGAAGAGGTGAGCCTCGACGGCGTCACGCGACGCCTCGTCCCCGAGGGCGACCTGCTCGCCAAGCTCGTGGAGACCGACGCAATCGCCTCATGACGGCGGCCGGCGCGTCGACCCCGCCACGCTGGCGGAGATGGGCACGCGCGACGGGGCAGCTCGTCGCGCTGCTCGTCTTCTACCTGGGCCTGCGTGCGGTGACGCAGCGGGGCGTCGCCCGCGGCGCCGCGCCGGCGCTCGCCGGTCACGATCTCGCGGGCCACGCGGTGTCGCTCGCGGACCTGCGCGGCAAGCCGGTGGTGGTACACTTCTGGGCAACGTGGTGCCCGGTCTGCATGGCCGAGAGCAGCACGGTCGACGCGCTGGCGCACGATCACGACGTCGTCACGGTCGCGACGAGCTCCGGGGCCGCAGCGCAGATCCAGGCGAGCATGCGAGGCCACGGCCTGTCGTTCCCCGTCGTGGTCGACGAGGACGGCGACCTCGCGCGCGCCTGGGGCGTGCGCGCCTTCCCCACGAGCTTCTTCCTCGACGCCGACCAGCGGATCCGCTTCGCCGAGACGGGCTTCACCACGTCGCCGGGGTTTCGCGCACGGCTCTGGCTCGCAGCGCGGTAGCTCGGCCCGACCGGCGAGCTCCGGAGAACCCTCCATGCCGCGGCGCGGCTCCCACGGACCATGAGCGGTACCGCGGGATTTCTGGCCGTCATCGTGCTCGCCGTGATCGGCTTCATGGTCTACATGCAGTTCGCCATCGCGCGACGCGCGCGGGCGATGCGAGGCAAGGACGTCCCGGCGCTGCCGGGTAGGACCGGACAGCGCATCGCGAGGCTCGACCACGCGCTCGTCTACTTCTTCAGCCCGACGTGCGGGGCGTGCCGGGCGATCACGCCGCGCGTGCGCGACCTGTCGAAGAAGAACGAGGCCGTCTTCGCCGTGGACGTGATGAGCGACATGAACCTGGCGCGCGCGCTCGGGGTCATGGCCACGCCGAGCACCGTCGAGATCGAGCATGGCAAGATCGTCGGCTTCCACGTCGGCCCGATCCCGGGCCCCGTGATGGCTCGCTTCGGGTGAGCCCCTCAAGACTCGCCGCAGGCCGCGCGGACTCCGCCGCGCGGCTCACCTCTCCGGCGGCGTGAGCACGCGACGATAGACGCCGCTCGTCTCGGCGAATTCGTCCTGCTCGGTCATGGCCACCGCGGCCTCCAGGCTCCGACAGCCGAGACGCGTCAGCTCCTGCACGAGTTGCTCGCGAACGGCCTCTCCCTCCGCGGGCGCGAGGCACCGTTCGATCTCGTCGGCGAGCGTGCGAACGACGGCCATCTGGCGGCGGACCGTGGCGACACGGAAGTCCTCGGCCGTGAGGGCGTCACTGCCGGTGCCGTGCAGCGAGAAAACAAGCTCGGTCGGGGTGAGCACGGAGGGTCTCCTTCGGAGGGCGCAGCTGGCCCCCCCGTTGCTCGCATGCGCCATGCCACCGCCTCCCGCGGAACACCCGCGCAGGGCGCCCCATCTGGCCCCCGTCTTGCTCACTGAGCCAACCCCGGCGACGGGGCCGGGGGGACCACAGGAGGCCTCGCCATGCTCTGCGAGCAGATCATGAATCGCAACGTGAAGTCGTTGAAGGAGCAGGACACCGCGCTGACGGCGGCGAAGGTGATGCGGGACGCAAACGTCGGGTTTTTGCCGGTCATCGGGGGCACCGGCAAGGTCGTCGGCGCGGTCACCGATCGCGACCTCGTCGTGCGCCTCGCGGCCGACAGCGGGGCGATGACGACACCGGTGACCAACCTGATGTCGCGCGATCTCGTGACGTGCAACCCGAGGGACGATCTGCACCGGGCCGAGCAACTCATGCAGGACCACAAGAAATCCCGCATCGTGTGCGTCGACGATCAGGGCCGCGCGATGGGCGTCATCAGCCTTTCGGACATCGCCCAGCACGAGGACGGTTCGCAGCTCGGAAAGCTGGTGCGCTCGATCACCAGCCGAGAGTTCCACAAGGCCTGAGCACGGGGAGGATCGCCATGGCACATCTACGCAAGAGCGTCGACATCAACGCGTCGGCGCAGGCCGTCTACGACTTCATCACCCAGCCATCGAAGCTCCCGAGCTTCTGGCCGAGCATGGTCGACGTATCGAAGATCACCAGGCAGCCCAACGGCGCCCACGAGTTCGACTGGATCTACAAGATGGCGGGGCTCAACTTCCACGGACACGCCAAGACGACCGAGGTGCAGCCTCCGAAGGTGGTCCGGGTCCGCAACGACGCGGGGATCCCCAGCACATTCGTCTGGACGCTGCAGGGGGCCGACGGCGCAGGTACCAGGCTCACGCTCGACGTCGAGTACTCGATCCCCGCGCCGGTCATCGGCAAGCTTGCCGAGGTGATCGTCGTGAAGATGAACGAGCGCGAGATCGAGATGCTTCTCGCGAACCTGAAGGACAGCGTCGAGAGCACGGTCGGCGGCGAGACCACCGCACACGTGCACTGAGGAGGTGGGAACATGGGAGGCAGCCCCGGCGCGCGCATGGACGACCGGGCTCCCTGGACCGCAGCAAACCGCGGCCACGACCCCTCGAGGGCTCGTGGCCGCTGGCTTTCCATCGTCGAGATCGTCGCCACGGCGCCGGCGCGTCGTTACCGATCCGGAACCCTCGTTACCGGGATCGGCCGCCGCCTCCCGCGCCCGGCCTGGCCGCGTGGCCAGGCCCCACTATGCTCTGCCCCCCATGCCATCGTCCGCCGAGAGCGCCACCGAGGACGTGCTGCGCCGGCGCGTGAAGACCGAGCTTCGCAAGCGGATGCGCGGGCTGCGTCAGGCGACGCCCGGCGCCGCGTGCGCCGAGCGATCCTCGCGCATCGTGGCGCGCCTGCAGGCGCTCGAGCCCGTCACGCGCGCGCGGAGCGTCGCGCTCTTCTGGCCGATGGAGGACCGGCACGAGGTCGATCTCCGCTCCCTCGACGCCTCGCTGCGCGCGCGCGGAGCGAGGGTCGCCTACCCCGCCGTGGACCCGGGGACGCACGTCATGACGTTCCGCTTCACCCCGGGCCCCGAGGCCCTCGCCGAGCGCGGCCTGGGCTTCCGCGAACCCGCGGCCGACGCGCCGGGCGCCGGGGGCGGAGCCCTCGATGTCGTCGTGGTACCCGCGCTCGCAGTCGATCCGCGTGGACATCGCATCGGCTACGGCGCCGGCTACTACGACCGTGCGCTGCCCGCGCACTGCCCGCCGGCGCTGGCGGTGGCCGTGGCGTTCGACTTCCAGCTCCTCGCCGAGATCCCGGCGACCGAGGGCGACGTCGCGACGGCGTGGGTCGTCACCGACGCACGCACGCTCGCCGCCGAGGCGTGAGCCCGACGACCCGCGACAGGTCACCGCGGAGACCCCGGGGGCCCGGCCGTCGTCACGCCCCGTGCGCGATGGCCTCCTCCGCTCGCCTCCGCGTCCTCCTGCAGGGACCTGGCGACGTGGCAGAAGACGTCGACCTTGTCGCGCATGCGAACGAGCTGCGCGCGGAGCGCCGGCGCCCTGGCCTCGGTCGCGAACTCATCGAGGCGCGCGCGCGCGCGGGACTGCTCGCGCACCTGCGCTGCGAGGTAGACGCGATCGAACTCGCCACCCGCTTCGGTCGACAGGCGACCGCTCGCCCACCGGCTCGCCGCGCGCCCCTCCGCGCTGCGGGCGTCCTGGCTGGGCGAGACGCCGATCTTCGAGCAGAGGGCCTTGAGCTCGCTCTGGAGGAGCTCGTCACCGGTGAGCACGTCGTGCGCGAACCCCCTCACGCGCCGGGAGGCGGCCTTGCTCTCGCCGAGCTGCGCGAGCCGCAGGCCGTGGTCGGTGATCGCCTCTGCCATGCCGGCGATCCCGGCGTCGTCGAGCGTGACCGTGACCGGCGCTTGCGTCGTGGACGCCCGCGTCGCAGGCGCCGGCTCGGCCGCGGCGACGGGGCCCTCGGGGGACGGCGGCTGCGCCATCGTGGCGCCCATCTTCTCGTGCGTGCCTTGCGTCTCGCGCGAGCTCATCGACGCCTCCGGCGCGCGCGAGGCCACGACGACCGACGGCTGCTGCGAAGGGTGCGGCGAGGGCTGGCCTGCGCAGCTCCCCGCGCCGAGCAAGGAGAGAAGCGCGGCGAGGGCTCTCGAGGTCCATCGAGTCGAGTTCATGGACGCCTCCACCCGAGGGGATGCAATCCAGGGACCGCCCCCGCCTCAGTTGCCGTTCGCGCCGCCGCGCTTCGCCTGGCACCGGGGGCACACGCCGTAGAGCTCGTGCTTGTGCGACCGGAGCTCGAAGCCGTAGCGCCGCGCAACGCGCTCCTGCAGCTCCTCGACGGCGGGCTCTTCGAACTCGACGATGTCGGCGCACTCGACGCAGATGAGGTGGTCGTGGTGCGCCGCCTCGTCGGCGAGCTCGTAGCGCGTGAGGCCGTCCCCGAAGCTGCGCTCGTTCGCGACGCCACACTCGGCGAGGAGCTTGAGCGTCCGGTACACCGTCGCGTACCCCACGCGACGGTCGCTCTCGCGCACCTGGGCGAGCAGCTCCTCGATGCTGACGTGGTTGTCGGCGCAGAAGAACGTCTCCACGATGAGCTTGCGCTGGTCGGTCGAGCGCAGGCCCTTGCGGTCCATGTACGCCCGCAGCATCGCCCGGAAGTGATCGAGCTCTGCCTGCGCGCGGCGCCTATGTCTGGCCAACGAGCCCACCTTGGTCCCGATTCTGGCGCATCCGGGCGCGCTTGGCACCGTCGTGGTGCACGTGGGACGACGACCTTCGTGAGAGGCACTTCATTCTTCGCCCGACTCGAGCCACCGGACCTCCCCGGGCGAAAGCGTGATGGATGCGGCTTCGAGGCCCTGCTTCATGTGCCTCGCGCTGCCCGCGGCGACCACGGCGAACACGGGGAAGGGCTGATGGAAGAGGTACGCGAGCGCGATCTGCGCGGCGGTGGCGCCTTTGCGCCCGGCGAGCGACTCGGCGCGCTCGCGACGGGCCACGTTGGCGGGGGCATCGTAGTGGCGGTCGCGCGCGGCGCCGGACCGGAAGAATCCACGCCCGAGCGGGGACCAGGCCAGCACCGGCAGCCCGAGCTGCTCGTGCGCCGCGCGGGCGGCTCGCCCGCCGTCGCCCGAGAGGCTCTCCGAGCCCCTCCACGGCGGCGAGGTCCACTCGACGAGCGAGAACTGCGGGCTGCTCGCGGCGGGCGGGGCCACGCCCGCGTGCCGGGCCAGCGTCGCGGCGGCCTCGATGCGCGCAGGGGTCCAGTTGGACACGCCCCATGCGCCGATCTTGCCGGCGCTCTGATGCGCCGCGAGGGCGGAGATCACGGGCTCGAGCGGCGCACCGGGGTCGTCGCGGTGCAGGAGGTAGAGGTCGATGCGATCGGTGCGAAGGCGACGCAGCGAGGCGTGGAGATCGTCGTCGAGGGCGCGCGCGGTCAGGCGGCGCGGCGCAAGCACCGGTACCGGGTGACAGCCCTTGCCCACGAGGAAGAGCGCGTCCCGGTGCCCTCGCGAGGCCATCCACGCCCCGAGCACGCGCTCGGTGCCGCCGATCATGTACGAGGCGGCGGTGTCGACGGCGACACATCCGGCCTCGACGAGGGCGTCGAGCTGACGGAAGACCCGCTCGCGCGCACGGCGCCCCGTCAACGCGTCGGGCAGCACGCTGCCGAGGCTCGCCGTCCCGAGGATCACCCTCGAGACCGATCTGCCGCAGAGCAGCGCGCGACCCTCCTGCACACCGGCGCAATAGCCCGCGGAGGCGGGCGGCGTCCACCCGGGCCGGGCGCGCCGCGGGTCAGAAGGTGCACACCGGGCACACCGCGCCCGGGATCCCGCCCTCGAGCGTCGTCGCGGTGCACGTCTTCGCAGGGGGGCCGCACGTGTCCTGGCAGACGGGCGAGGGCAGCGTCCCGTCGGGGCTCGCGGCCGCGTCGGGGTCCGAGAGGGGGCGCGACTCGCTCGCGTCGAAGTCGCAGGTCCAGTTCGTGGTCGGCAGAGGTCGACCACACGAGGCAAGCGCCGCCGTCGCAAGCAGAGCGGCCGGGCGGCGCATCGGGTACCTTGTACCCCATGAGCGCGGGCGTCTGGAACCTGGGTTTCGGGATCGTCGCAATCGCGGCCGGCCTGAGCGGTCGCTTCGCCATTCCGGGAACGAGCGACCCGACGTACCTGGTCGCCGCGGGCGGGGTCCTCGCCGCACTCGGCGTGTTCCAGCTCTGGCGCCACCGCGGGCGGTGACGCCGCGAGGCGGGCGCGGGCCCGGCGTGCTAATGCGCTGGCCGAGCCCGATGGCTGCCGAGCGCAAGCGCCCCTGGTACCTGGTCCTCGCGCTGCTCGGCGCGCTCGCGCTCGGGACGACGGGCGCCTATGCGGGCTGGAACGCCGCGGCCCTCTATCACGCGTCGATCGACCCATCGGCTTCCGGCGAGGGGATCGCCGACGAGCACGATCGGGCGCTGGTCGTCTCGCGTGCCGAGGCCGAGCTACGCGCCCTCGACGGCGCGCGTTCTCGGGGCTGGCCGATCGCCGTCGCGACCTTCCTGCTCGGGAGCGCCACGCTCGTCTTCGCGATGCGCGCGCTCGGTGGCAGCGGCGGCGCGCGCGCGGCGCTCGTGCAGCTCGTGTTCGCCCAGGCCGGCGTCGGCGTGGCGGGCCACTTCCTCCTGCGCGACGTGTTCGAGGCCGACCTGCGCTGGCTCGAGGCCAAGGAGGTCGCCGAGGAGCACGCGGCAGGCATCGCGCGCGATCAGAGCCCGCTGCCGACGATCGGCGTCCTGCGCGCGGCCAGCACCATGGTCCTGGTGCTCCGGACGCTGGGCAGCGGCCTGGTGATCCTGGGCCTCACGCGCCGCAAGTCGCGCGCGTACTTCGAAGAGACCCCGGCGGCCGTCGAGGAGCCGTAGCGGTCCATGGGCAGCGTCCGCCGCCTGCCGAGCGACCTCGCGAACCAGATTGCGGCGGGCGAGGTGGTCGAGCGACCCGCGAGCGTCGTCAAGGAGCTGGTCGAGAACGCGCTCGACGCGGGCGCGACGCGGGTGAAGGTCGAGCTCGACCAGGGCGGCGTCGCGCTCGTACGCGTGAGCGACGACGGTGGAGGCATGGATCCCGACGACGCCGTGCTCGCCCTCGAGCGCCACGCGACGAGCAAGATCGTGCACAAGGACGACCTGTTCGCGCTCCGCACGTTCGGCTTCCGCGGCGAAGCGCTGCCCAGCATCGCGTCGATCGCGAAGCTCACGCTGGTCACGCGCCCGCGCGGCGCCCCCGAGGGCACCGAGGTCGTGGTGGACGGGGGCGCGCTGCCGATCGCGCGCCCCGCGGGCGCGGCCGAGGGCACGAGCGTCGCGGTGCGCGACCTTTTCTTCAACGTGCCCGCGCGGCGCAAGTTCCTCAAATCGACGGGGACGGAGGCCGCCCACGTGAGCGAGGCGCTGCTCCTGTCGGCGCTCGCGCGCCCCGACGTGAGCTTCTTCCTCGTGCGCGACGGCCGGGCCGTGCGCGAGTGGCTGCGCGCCGGATCCCGCGGCGATCGGGTGCGGCAGGTGCTCGACGGCGAGCGCCTGGAGGCGTGCGTCGGCGAGCGGGGGCCGATGCGCCTCGAGGCCCACCTCGCTCCGCCCGAGCGTGCGCGCGCCGGGACCGTGGGCCTGCACCTGCTCGTCAACGGGCGCCCCGTGCGCGATCGCCCGCTGGCGCGCGCCGTGGCGCAGGCGTACGGGTCGGTGCTGGAGCCGGGGCGCTACCCGGTGGGCGTGGTGTACGTCGACGTCCCGCCCGAGTCTGTGGACGTCAACGTGCACCCGCAGAAGGCCGAGGTTCGCTTCGCGGACGGACGCGCGCTCTACGATGCCGTGTCGCGCGAACTCGCGGGCGCGCTTGCCCGCGCCTTCAACCTGCCGGCCACCGGGCCGTCGCGGATGTGGGGGACGCCCCGTTCCCCGGTCGTGGCGGGCGAGGCGGCCGCGACGCGCTTCGTGCCGGACCCTGGCCCCGATCCGTGGGATCTCGGCCCGGCGGGCGCCGGGATCGGCACGCAGGACGCCCTGCGCGAGCGGATCGCCGTCGACGTCCCCTCGGAGGGTGCGGGCGGTGCGCCGGCGAACACCGCGCTGTTCGAGCGCCGGGGCTTCTACGCCTCGCTCGAATTCCTCTCCCAGGTGCGCGGCACCTTCCTCGTCTGCGGGGGCGCCGACGGTCTCTACGTCCTCGACCAGCACGCCGCCGCCGAGCGCGTCACGTTCCACCGGCTGCGCCGGGCGTACGAGGCGCGCTCCATGGCCACCCAGCGCCTCCTCCTTCCCGATGTCGTCGAGCTGCTGCCGGCCGAGATCGCGACGCTCGAGGAGCACGGACAGGCGGTCGAGGGGCTGGGCGTCGAGCTGCGCCGCGTGGGTCCGAGCGCCGTGGCCGTGCACGCGATCCCCACCCTGCTCGCGCGCGCGCGACCGGAGCGGATCGTGCGCGATCTGGTCGCCGAGCTGGGGCGCTCGGCGCGCCGTCCGTTCGGGGACGCGGCGGATCTCGTCCTCGCGACGATGGCCTGCCACGGCAGCATCCGGGCCGGCGACGCCGTCACGCGCCAGGAGGCCCTGGCCCTGCTGCGCGCGCTCGACGACATCGACTTCGCCGGACACTGCCCGCACGGCCGGCCCGTGGTGACGCGGATCGGCTACGACGAGCTGGAGCGGCGTGTCGGTCGTTGAGCGCGCCCTCGACGTCGCCCGCGCGCACCCGGACGACCTGCTCGCCATCGTCGGCCCGACCGCGAGCGGGAAGACCGCGCTCGCCGTCGCGCTGGCCGAGCGGCTCGGAGGCGAGATCGTCAGCGCCGACAGCGTGCAGGTCTACCGCGAGTTCGATCTGGGCTCGGGCAAGCCGAGCGACGACGAGCTCGCGCGCGCGCCCCACCACCTGGTGAGCGTCCTCGGACCGCTCGAGCCCATCGACGCCGCAGCGTGGGCCGAGCGCGCGTCGAGCGTCATCGACGACGTGCGACGCCGCGGGCGCGTGCCCATCGTGTGCGGCGGTACGTTCCTCTGGGTGAAGGCCCTGCTGCACGGCCTGGCCAGGGCACCGGCCGCGAGCCCCGAGCTACGCCAGCGGCTCCGGGAGATCGCCGAGCGCGAGGGCCGGGCGGCCCTGCACGAGCGGCTGCGTTCGGTCGATCCGGCGAGCGCGTCGCGCCTTCATCGCAACGATCTGGTGCGGGTCGGCCGCGCCCTCGAGGTCTGGGAGCTCACGGGCAAGGCCCTGAGCGCCTGGCAGGCCGAGCACGCCTTCGCGCCCGTGCGGCACCGCGCCCGCCTGCTCGCCCTGGGGCTCGAGCCGGAGGCGCTCACGACGCGGATCCGTGCCCGCGTACGCGCGATGCTCGCGAGCGGATGGGTCGACGAGGTCGCGTCGCTCCGCGCGCGCGGCTGCGACGGAGCCCGTGCGATGGGCAGCGTCGGGTACGCCCAGGTCCGCGCGCACCTCGCAGGCGAGCTGCCCGCCGAGGAGCTCGAGGCGGCCGTCGTGCGCGCGACGCGCGTGTTCGCCCGACGCCAGCGCACGTGGCTCAACCACGCCGACGTCGCGTGGCTCACGCCCGATGGCGATCAGAGCTCGCTGGGAACGTAGATCGAGGTCGGCGCGGCCTTCGCGGTCGGCGCGGAGGTCACCGTGGGCACCGCCGTCGTGGTGGCCGCCACAGGCGTCGGCGCCGGCCGGGGCGCGGGCGCCGCGAAGACGACGGTCGTCGGGAGAGGGGCCGGAGCGGGCGCGGCGGGGGGGGGGGCGGGGGTCGGGGTCGGGGTCGCGGTCGCGGTCGCGGTCGCGGTCGCG
>JAJYCT010000206.1 GCA_021778125.1 Myxococcales bacterium | reverse complement strand
AAGGCGGCCGCGAAGCGCGCGACCGCAACGCGGAGGAAGACGAAGGCCGCGGCGTCCACGGCGGCGGCGAAGTCCACGGCGACCGCCGAGACGCCGGCGGCGGCGAGCGGGGCGGCCAGCGGGACCCACGGCGCGGCGGCACCGGCGCCCGCGGCGCGCATCGTGACCGTGCAGGGATGACGCGGTGAGCGGAGCGAGCGCGAGGGCCCTCGCGCAGGGAGGGCCCCGCGCTCCTCGTCACTCCCCTTCGAGCTCGAAGACCCCGCGGAACACCGAGTCCACCTCGAGGACGGCGCCATTCGTGAGCGTCACGCGACCGCCCGCGACGGCGACGCGGTAGCGCCACTCACCGTCACCGCGCTGGAAGTGCTCGATCCGCGGCGACGTCTGCGAGACGAGGAGGTAGTCGTTCACCGACGCGAGCTGCCGGTAGTCGTCCCACTTCGCGCCGCGGTCGTACGCCTCGGTGCTCCTGGAGAGGACCTCGACGACGGCGGCCGGGTTGACGAGCGTGTCCTTCGTGCCGGCAGCGAGCTCCAGGTCGCCGCAGACCACGGTGACGTCCGGGTAGACGTAGTGCTCGCCCTCGCGGATGGCGACGCGCTGGTCGGAGCTGAAAGCACGGCAGGGACCGCCGCGAAGGGCGCTCCGCAGGTCCCCGATGACGGCCGCGGCGAGCGCGTTGTGTCGCGGGCTCCCGCCCGCCATGGCGAAGACCTCGCCGCGCAGGTAGTGGTGCCGCTCGGGCTGCTCGCGCTCCCAGGCGAGGTACTCGGCGGCGGCCATGCGGGGCGCGGCGTTCGCGGACACGCGCTTCAGGATAGCACCGCGGCGGCGGAGCTCCTCGAGCCTGGCGTGGGCGCCCCAGGTGGGGGGCCGCCTCCTCAGCCCTCGCCGCGCCGCAGGGCGTCGACGGCGTGCGCGCACGCCCGCGCCGTGATCGCCATCTCCGTGAGCGTCGGGTTCTGCCAGCCGGACGTCGGCCAGCACGCGCCGTCGGTCACGTAGAGGTTGGGCACGTCCCACGTGCGACCGGACGGATCCACGACCGAGCTGCGCGGATCGTCGCCCATGCGCGCGCCGCCGACCTCGTGGACGAACATCCCGGGCGTCGAGAGGGTCCACTCCTTCTGCATGCTCTTGATGAAGCCCGTCACGAACGGCGTGTGGAACAGGTCCGTGACGGTCGCGATCGTGCCGCCGGCCGCCTCGACCATCTCCTGCGTCTCGAGGCGCGCCGCCTCGGCCAGGGCGAGATCGTGGTCCTTCCACTCGACCGTGATGTGCGCGGCCGGGATGCCCCACGCGTCCACGAGCGTCGGGTGGAGCTCGAGGCGGTTGTCGCGGTGCGGGAACGTCTCGGAGCGCGCGCAGAGGAAGCCCCACGCGACGCGGCGCTGCTTGCGCAGAAGCCCCGGCACCGGCAGGCGCTGGATGCCGCCCCACACGCCGAAGCCGCGGTAGTACGGCTCGCGCTTGCTCCCGAGGTTCCGGTAGCGCGGGATGAGGATGCTGTCGGACCCCGAGAAGGCGTAGTTCTCGCCGCCGTCGGGCACGTCGGGCAGGTAGAAGTAGACGTTGCCCGCGCTGTGGTCCATCACGTAGCGCCCGAGCACGCCCGAGGCGGCGCCGATGCCCGCGGGGTGCGCGCGGCTGCGCGAGTTCATGAGGATGCGGACGCTCTCGAGCGACGACGCGCAGAGGAACACGACGCGCGCGTGCAGCTCGACGGGCAGGCGGGTCTCGGTGTCGATGATCTCCACCCCGGTCGCGCGCGCTCCGTCGGGCGCCACCAGGATGCGCGACACGACGGCGTTCGTGCGGAGCGTCATGCGCCCCGTGGCGCCCGCCGCCGCGAGCGTCGTCGCCGTGCTGCTGATGCGCGAGTGCTCCTCGCCGTCGCCCGGCGCGCGCTGCGCGTGCAGGCCGCGCGAGATGATGACCCGGCGGTCGGCGTGGCGGGCCTCGAGGCGCTGCTTGAACGCGCCCTCGGCGGGCGTCATCGGCCGCGACCCGGCGAACTCGCCGTCGGGCACGGCCTCGATGCCCTCGCGCGTCCCGTAGACGCCGAAGAACCGCTCGAGCCTCGCGTAGTAGGGCGCGAGGTCCGCGTGGGTGATCGGCCAGTCGGGCCCGAGGCCGTCGACGCTCGCCGCCTTGAACTCGAAGTCCGACAGGCGCGGCGTCACCGCGTCCCAGGTGAGCGTCCGCCCGCCGACGCGGCGCGCGCGGATCCAGCGGAACGGCTTGCCCTCGGGGGTCGTGTACGGGTTGTCCTCGTCGTCGACGAAGAAGTCCGGGTTGGTCGCCCAGTAGGTCGGGTGGCTCTTCTGGATCTCCTGCCGGCGGCTCACCAGGTGCCGGTAGAGGGCCCGGGGCGCGTTCGTGAAGAACGAGCCGTGGTCCTCGCGCCCGTGCACGCGCGCGCCCGCCTCGACGACGAGCACCCGCAGCCCCGCCTCGGCGAGCTGCCAGGCCGCGACGCCCCCGTTGGCGCCCGAGCCGATGACGATCGCGTCCCACGGCTGGGCTCTGCGAAGGATCTCCATGGAGGTAGCTCCCCCTAAGGGGCGCGGCCGCGGGGTGTCAAGGCCGGCAGAACAGGGCGGCGAAGTGGCCGGAGGGCGCGCGTGGAACTAGCGTGGGGGGGCTGCCCGTGACGCCCCTCGCCGACGCCCTGAACCGCCTCTACGCGCGGATCCCGCTGGGGATGCGCATGGGCCTCGAGCCCATGCGCGCCGCGTGCGCGCGCGCGGGCCACCCGGAGGCCGCGTTCCCCGTGGTGCACGTCGCGGGGACCAACGGCAAGGGCAGCGTGTGCGCGATGGTCGAGGCCATCGCGCGCGCGTCGGGCAAGCGCACGGGCCTCTACACGTCGCCGCACCTCTGCCGCTTCGCCGAGCGCATCCGGCTGGACGGCGAGCCCGTCACCGACGGGGCCCTCGCCGAGCTGCTCGCGCGCGCCCTCGACACGGGCCCCGACCTGTCGTTCTTCGAGACCGCGACGCTCGCGGCCTTCCTGGCCTTCCGCGAGGCCGGGGTGGACCTGGCCGTCGTCGAGGTGGGCCTCGGCGGCCGGCTCGACGCCACGAACGTCGTGCCCAGGCCGGAGGCCGCGGCGATCACGCGCATCGCGCTCGACCACACCGGGTGGCTCGGCCCGACGCTCGTCGACATCGCGCGCGAGAAGGCCGGGATCGCCAAGCCGGGGCTGGACCTGGTGCTCGGCGCGATGCGCCCCGAGGTCCGCGCGGCGATCGACGAGGTCGCGCGCTCGGTGGGGGCCACGACCAGCGACGTCGGGCAGGTCACGCTGCGCTCGCACGTGGGCCTCGCGGGGCTGCACCAGCAGGACAACGCGCGCATCGCCGCCGTGCTCGGCGCGCGCGTCGGCGCGTCGCCGCGGGCCGTCGACGAGGGGATCGCGTCGGCGCGGTGGCCGGGGCGCCTCGAGCGCATCGACGGCGTCCTGCTCGACGGCGCCCACAACCCCGACGGCGCCCGGGCCCTCGCCGCGTACGTGCGCTCGCTGCGCGTCCCCCCGTCCGAGGTCGCCCTCATCTTCGGGGCCCTCGGCGACAAGGACTGGCGCGGGATGCTCGACCTGCTCGCCCCGGTGGCCACGCGGCGGATCTACGTCCCGCCGCGCGGCGTCACGCGCAACCCGGCGCCGCCCGACGCGATGGCCGAGGTGCACGTGGGCTACGTGGCGGGCTCGCTCGAGCACGCGCTCCAGGTGCTGCGGGCGTGGCGCTCGCGCCCGGCGCTCGTCGTCGTCGCGGGCTCGCTCGTGCTGGTGGGCGAGGCGCGCGCCTCGTTGCTCGATCTGCCGCGCGATCCGCCCGTGGCGCTGTGAGGCGCCCGGGGCGCCAGGCCCACGACGGCGCCGCGCGCGCTCACACGTAGCGCGTCCAGCCGTCGGGGTGCGCCGCCTTGTAGCGGCGGTAGATCGCGCAGAGAGGGTAGAGCGCCACCAGGACCGCCGCCGCGCCGGCGTACGTCTTGGCCAGGCCGTGCACCGCGGGATCGAGGCGAAGCACCCGGCCCGCCAGATCGAGCAGGTGGACGTGCAGCAGGTAGTAGAAGAAGGCCGTCGCGCCGAGCACGCCGAGCGGGGCCAGGAGCGGCCGCTCGCGGCCGTCGTCGAGCCGGAAGAAGAGCGCGAGCAGCACGAAGCCCAGGCCGAGCTCGAGCGCCATGAACGACACGCTCGGCGGGTACTTGGCCACGTGCAGCCACTGCAGCAGCGCCCCCGAGTCGCGGTGCAGCCCCCAGTTGCCGTAGCCGTCGAGCCCGCGGACGAGCGCGAAGAGCGCGAGCAGCCCCAGGCCGACGCCGAGCAGCGGCCGGACGCGCGCCGCGGGGGGCCGCGCCCGGTCCGCGAGCAGCCAGCGGCCGAGCCCCCAGCCGCCGATCAGGATCGAGAGCCACGGCAGCACCGGGTACGGGGACACGACGCGCCCGAAGGGCCGCCCCCCGGTCCAGAGCAGGCACCAGAGCGCCCGCCAGGGCTGGCCCCGCGGGTCGATCCGCGTCGAGAGCTCCCCCAGCAGGGCGGTCGCGAGGCCGAGCGCGGCGAGCGCGCGCGTGGGGAGCCGGCGGAGCCCCGCCATGAGGACCATCGAGACGCCGAGCGCGTAGAGGACCTGGAGCACGAAGAGCCGGTACGACGCGAAGCCGAGCGACATCCAGAGGGGATCGAGCGCGGCGATGAAGAGGCCCCGCCGGACCAGGAACGCCGTCTGCCCCGGCTGGCCGCGCCGCCTGTCCGACGAGAGGGCGAGCGACGTGCCCGCCAGCAGCACGAAGACGGGCGCGCAGAGGTGCGTGACCCAGCGCGTGAGAAACTCGCCCGGCGGCAGCGGCGAGCCCGGGAGCCAGCCCCGGGCGCTGTCGCCGTGCAGGTGGTGCGCGTCGTACAGGCTGCCGGCGTGGTCGATCGTCATGAGGACCATCACCAGGCCCCGGAGGCGATCGATCGCCTGGATGCGGGCGGGCGGCGAGGCGGTCATGGGCGCCCCAACGTACCGGAGCGCCGCGGCGCGGGCGACGGGCCCTCGGGTCGGGTGCGTTCCGCCCCCTGCCCGCGCTAGAGTCCCCGCCGCCATGCCCAGCTTCGACATCGTCTCGAAGGTCAACCACGCCGAGGTCGACAACGCCTTCACCCAGGCCCAGAAGGAGATCGCGCAGCGGTTCGACTTCAAGGACACCGAGACGTCGCTCGAGAAGACGCCCGAGGCGATCACCGTTCGCTCGGGCAGCGAGGATCGCGCGAAGGCGGCGCTCACGGTGCTGCAGGACAAGCTGGTCAAGCGCAAGGTGTCGCTGCGCTTCACCGAGCCCGGCAAGCCGGAGCCCGCGGGCAAGGGCTCGCGCATCGTCGTGAAGATCAAGGACGGCATCGAGGTCGAGAAGGGGCGGGCCATCGTGCAGCTCATCAAGGAGGCCAAGCTCAAGGTGCAGGCCTCGATCCAGGCCGATCAGGTGCGCGTCACGGGCAAGAACCGCGACGATCTGCAGACCGCCATCCAGGCCGTGCGCCAGCGCGACCTCGGCATCGAGCTGTCGTTCGTGAACTTCCGCGACTGAGATCCCCATGAAGCCGACCAGGAAGGCCCAGGCCCCCGTCGTCCGCAGGCTCTTCGGGACCGACGGCATCCGCGGCGTCGCCAACGAGCACCCGATGACGCCCGAGCTGGCGCTGCAGCTGGGGCGCGCGGTGTCGTTCGTCGCCGGGCGCGGCAAGAGCCACACGCCGCGCGTGCTCGTGGGCAAGGACACGCGCCTGTCGGGGTACATGCTCGAGCAGGCGCTCGCGAGCGGCGTGTGCGCCACGGGCGGGCGCGTCATGCTCTGCGGCCCGATGCCCACCCCCGCGATCGCGCAGCTCACGGTGAGCATGCGCGCCGACGCGGGCATCGTGATCAGCGCGAGCCACAACCCCTACCAGGACAACGGCATCAAGGTCTTCGGGGCCGACGGCTTCAAGCTCCCCGACGAGGCCGAGGCGGAGATCGAGCGCCTGATCGAGGACGAGCGCCTGCTGGGCACGCGCACGACGGGCCCGGGCATCGGCAAGGCCGAGAAGCTCGAGGACGCGCGCGGGCGCTACGTCGTCTTCCTCAAGCAGACCTTCCCGCGCGATCTGTCGCTCGACGGCGTGCGGGTCGTCGTCGACGCGGCCCACGGGGCGGCGTACCGCGTGGCGCCGCTGACGCTGCAGGAGCTCGGCGCCCAGGTGACGGCCATCGGGGTCAAGCCGAGCGGCGTGAACATCAACAAGGACGTCGGCGCGCTCTACCCCGATCACGTGCGCGCCGAGGTGGTCAAGCGCGGCGCGGCCATGGGGATCGCGCTCGACGGCGACGCCGACCGCGCCATCCTCTGCGACGAGAAGGGCCAGATCGTCGACGGCGATCACGTGATGGCGATGTGTGCGGCGCAGATGCTCGAGGAGGGCTCGCTCCGCAAGAAGACGGTGGTCGCGACGGTGATGTCCAACCTCGGGCTCGAGCTGGCCCTCGGCCGGGCGGGGGGGCGCCTCCTGCGCACGCAGGTCGGCGATCGGTACGTCGTCGAGGCCATGCGCGCGGGCGGCTACAACCTCGGCGGCGAGCAGTCGGGCCACCTCGTCTTCCTCGACCACGCGTCCACGGGCGACGGGATGCTCGCGGCGCTGCAGATCCTGGCGCTCATGCTGCGCACGGGCCGGCCGCTGTCCGAGCTCGCCGAGCGCGCGATGCAGCGCGTGCCGCAGGTGCTCGAGAGCGTGACGCTGCCCGCCCGGCGGCCGCTCGAGCAGATGCGCCGCCTGTCGGAGCTCTCGGGCAAGATTGGCAAGGCGCTCGGCGCCGAGGGGCGCGTGCTCGTGCGCTGGAGCGGCACCGAGCCCAAGCTGCGCGTGATGCTGGAGGGTCCGCGCGAGGATCGCCTCCGCGCGTGGGCCCTGGAGCTGGTCGAGGCGGCGCGGCGCGACACCTCGGCGTAGGCCGTCAGCAGCTGCCGGCGGCGGGGCACCCGTTGGTGGTCGTGTTGCCGTAGTAGCCGCCGGTGGCAGCCGTTGGCCTGGCCCGGCGCCGCGCAGCGACGCCGGGAGCGTGACGTTTTGTGCAGCCGACCGTCTGGCTGCAACGTTTCAGGCAGGGCTGTGTCCTCCCGGCGACGGTCAGTACCGGTAGTGCTCGGGCTTGAACGGCCCCTCGGTCGGCACGCCGAGGTACTCGGCCTGCTCCCTGGTGAGCGTCGTGAGCTTCACGCCGAGCTTGGGCAGGTGCAGGGCCGCGACCTTCTCGTCGAGCTTCTTGGGCAGCGTGTAGACCTGCTTGGCGTACCTGGCGTGGTTCTGCCAGAGCTCGATCTGCGCGATCGTCTGGTTCGCGAAGCTCGACGACATGACGAACGAGGGGTGCCCGTTCGCGCAGCCGAGGTTCACCAGGCGCCCGCGCGCCAGGAGCGTGATGCGCTTGCCGCCCGGGAAGATGAACTGATCGACCTGCGGCTTGACGTTCTCCTCCTTGATCTCGGGGTTCTTCTCGAGCCACGCGACGTCGATCTCGCAGTCGAAGTGCCCGATGTTGCAGAGGATCGCCTGGTCCTTCATCGCGCGCATGTGCTCGCCGCGGATGACGTTGGCGCAGCCGGTCGCCGTGACGAAGATGTCCGCCTGGGGGGCCATCTCCTCCATCGTGGAGACCTGGTAGCCCTCCATCGCCGCCTGCAGCGCGCAGATCGGATCGATCTCGGTCACCACGACGCGCGCGCCCAGGCCGCGGAGCGACTGCGCGCAGCCCTTGCCCACGTCCCCGTAGCCGGCCACGACCGCGACCTTGCCGGCGAACATCACGCCCGTCGCGCGCTTCAGACCGTCGCCGAGCGACTCGCGGCACCCGTACAGGTTGTCGAACTTCGACTTGGTGACGCTGTCGTTCACGTTCATGGCCGGGACCTTGAGCGTGCCCTTCTTGGCCATGTCGTAGAGGCGGTGCACGCCCGTCGTCGTCTCCTCGGAGAGGCCGCGGATCGGGTCGCTCCCCTGGAAGAAGTGCGGGTGCTTGTCGTGGATGACCTGCGTGAGGTCGCCGCCGTCGTCCAGGATCATGTTCGGGCCCTTGCCGCCGGCGAACGCCTTGAGCTGGGCCTCGATGCACTCGTAGTACTCCTGCTCCGTCTCGCCCTTCCACGCGAAGACCGGCACGCCCGTCTTGGCGATCGCCGCGGCCGCGTGGTCCTGCGTCGAGAAGATGTTGCAGCTCGTCCAGGTGACCTCGGCGCCGAGCTCCGTGAGCGTCTCGATGAGCACCGCGGTCTGGATCGTCATGTGGAGGCAGCCGGCGATGCGCGCGCCCTTGAGCGGCTTGGCCGCGCCGTACTCCTTGCGCAGCGCCATGAGCCCCGGCATCTCGCTCTCGGCGATCGCGATCTCCTTGCGACCCCAGTCGGCGAGCCCGATGTCCTTGACCTTGTAGTTGTCCGTCATGTCCTGTGCCTCTGTCCTCTCACCGCGCCGTCTCGGTCGCGGTTCTCCGGTTTCTTCGTGACCATCACCTGCCAGGGCAGGTGCCTGTCCGGCCCGTCGCCGCGCAGCAGCGCCGGGATCTTGGTGACGCGCGCGTCCTCGAAGCCCGCGTCGCGGGCGAACCGCCGCAGCTCGGCGGGCTCGAAGCCGAGCCAGGCGTCCGCCTGCTCGCGCATCGTCTCGTCGTCGTGCCTCGCGTAGTCGAGGATGACGAGCGCTCCCCCGGGCGCGCAGAGCGCGGCGAGGTTCGCGACGACCCTCGCCGGCTTCGGCGCGTGATGCAGCACGCGCGACGCGAAGACGGCGTCGGCGCCCGGGCCGACGGCCTTGCGCAGCTCGGGCGAGTCGAGGTCGCCCTGGACGAGCGCGACGTTGTCGAAGCCGCGAGCCGCGATGCGCTCGCGGGCGCGGGCGAGCTGCGCGTCGGCGCGGTCGACGGCGACCACGCGGTCGTAGACCGGCGCGAGGACCTCGAGCAACCGGCCCTCGCCGGTCCCCGCGTCGACCGCCAGCGCGCGACGGGCAAGCAGCGGCGAGAGGGCCGCCAGGTACGCCCCCATCTCCGGCGGCAGGCCGTCGGCGCGTCCCTTCCCGGGGCGCGCGAAGAACTCGTGGGTCGCCGCCTCGCGGACCTGCAGGACGGCAGCGACGCGCAGGAGGCTGCCGTCCTTCTCGCAGAGCGCGCGCCCGCTCGCGAGCGCGTCGGCGACCACGGCGTCGGCCGAGGCCCCGGCGGCGAGGCGCACGAGCGTTCGCGTTCCCTCGCGCCGGTCGGCCAGGAGCCCGGCCTGCCGCAGCGCCGCCGCGTGGCGCGACACGTTGGGCTGCCCCTCGACCAGCACCTCGGCGAGCTCGCCGATGCTGAGCTCCTCCTCGGCGGCCAGCGCGAGCAGGCGCAGCCGGAGGGGCTCGGCCAGCACGCGATAGAGCTCCCACCGCTGGGGCGTGGACAGGTCGACGTCAGCCACCGCGAGGTTCATATATACATCCATACGCATGGATGCAACCCGTGCAGGCGGGGCCGCTTGACGCCCCCCCCGCGATCATCGTCTCTTCCGTGACGATGGCGTCACGGGCGCACGACGACGCGGCCTCGTGCCGCCCCCCGGTGTTGTCCTGTCCGGCCCGCGCGGACCGGCGCGCCTGGGTCGCGCGAGGCGTCGCGCTCGCCCCGGGGCTCGGCGTCGCGGCGCTCGACTGGAGCGCCCGGCACGACCAGATCACCGCCTGGCCGCGGGCCACGCTGGCCGTCTACGTCGCGAGCCTCGCGCTCGGCGCGGTCCTGTGGGCGGGCCTGGTCGTCGCGGCCTCCGCCCCGCGCGCCTGGCTCGCGCGCGCGCTGCTCGTCGCGAGCGCCGCGATGGCCGTGGGCGCGCAGCTCTACTTCTTCGCCCGCTACCACGCCTTCATGAACCCGCGGGCCGTGGTCGTCGGCACGTCGATGCTGCCGAGCGTCGGGCAACAACTCTGGAGCGACCGGGCGAGCTTCGTGCGCGCGCTCGGCCCTCCCCTCGCCCTGGCCGCCCTGCTGCCCTACGCGCTGCGACGCCTGTCCCCGGTGGCGCCCTGGCGAGCGGCCCTCGCCCTCGACGCCGGCGTGGGCGCCCT
>JAJYCT010000205.1 GCA_021778125.1 Myxococcales bacterium | reverse complement strand
GTCCCGCTCGCCCCGGCGGCGCTCCTCGCGGCCGGAGCGGACGAGGCCAACGTACTCCTGCGCCTGTCGGTCGCGCGTGCGCACCCGCTGGGGCCGCGGCTCGATCCGTTCGTGCTCGCGTGGCCCGGCTGGGGCGCGACGATCCGCCGCATCTCGGAGCACCCCGTCGCGGAGCTCGACTGGATCGACGTCGTCGGCCCGCGGGACCCCGCGAGCGAGCGGCTCGCGGCGCGCACACGCGTGGATGACGCGACGATCGACGCGCGCCTGGCGTCGCACGGCGACGGCACGCTCCGCCGCGTCGTGCGCGAGCAGCCGAACCTGGTCACGGCCGTTCCTCCGGCCTCGGCCGACGCGCTGCTCGCGGCGCTGCGCACGTCCCGCGTCGCGGATCCGGAGGCCGAGGACGACCTCGGTCTGCTCGCCGACGCCCCGCACCCGCACGCGTTCTTCGCGGTGATCCCCGACGAGGCGAAGCGCGGCGTCCTGCGCGTCTTCGCGCGGGGCGCGGGCGGCGCCGAGGCGCGCCTGGAGCTCGCGTGCGACGGCCCGGAGGCCGCGGCGAAGGTCGCGGGCGAGCTGTGGGCGGAGGCCGAGCGCGTCAACGGCGTGGCGGTGAAGCTGCTCACGCTCGACCTGCTCGGCGGCCTCACAGTCGAGCCCGCAGGCCCCGACGTCCACGTGCGCCTGCCGGCCACGCGCGAGCAACTCGAGGCCCTCGCCACGCTCGCGTCGGGCATGCTTCCGGCCGACGCCCCCCTTTACTTCGAGGGTACGGGGGCCCACGATCGGCCCCCTCACAAGGAGACGCACCATGGCCGACAAGCTCACCCGCCGTGACCTGTTGCAGAACGCCGCCACGCTCGGCTCGATCGCAGTCTTCGGGGCCGTCGCGTGCAGCAAGTCCACGCCCGCCGCGCTGGTGTGCACCGACACCAGCAGCCTCGCGCCCGCGGACGTCGCCATCCGCACGTCGCTCGCGTACGTCGACACGTCGACCGAGCCAGGCAAAACGTGCACGACGTGCCAGCAGTTCATCGCCCCCGCGGCCGCCGGCGCGTGCGGCACCTGCAAGGTGGTCAAGGGGCCGATCAACCCGGGCGGTTACTGCAAGTCGTTCGTGCCGAAGACCACCTGAGCCCCGCGCGGGCTTCCTACCCCTCGACCACCACGGACCCGAGCCGGGGGTCGTCGCTGGCGACGAGCTCGACGTGCGTGATCTCCGCGCGCGTGCCGACGCGCATCGGCGGCCCCCAGTAGCCCGTGCCCGTGCTGACGTAGATCCAGGTGTCGCCCACGCGATGCAGGCCACGAACGAAGGGCTGGTCGAGGAGGGCGAGCCAGTTGAACGGCACCATCTGCCCGCCGTGCACGTGCCCCGAGATCTGCAGATCGACGCCGGCGGCCCGGGCCTCGGCGAAGGCCTTGGGCTGGTGCGCGAGCAGCACGAGGGGGCGTGAGGGGTCCCGCCCGGCCGCGGCGCGCGCCACGTCCTGCCCGTGGTGGGGCAGCATTCGGGCCGCGCTGTGGTCGTCGACGCCGGCGAGGTCGAAGAGGCCTCGCACCGAGACGCGTTCGTTGCGCAGCACGCGGATCCCGAGGGCGCGAAGGTGCGCGATCCACGCGTCGGCGCCCGAGTAGTACTCGTGGTTGCCCGTCACGAAGAACACGCCGTCGCGCGCGACGAGCTCGCGCAGGGGCTCGACGAGGGGCGCGAGCTGCGTGACGGTGCCGTCGACGAGATCGCCGGTGATGACGACGAGGTCCGGCGCCAGCGAGTTGGCCTGCCGCACGACGCCCTCGAGGAACTCGCGCCCGATCGTGGGCCCGACGTGGACGTCAGTGAGCTGCACGATGCGATAGCCGGAGGCGGCGCCGGGCAAGCGGGCCAGCGGCACGCGCACGCGCTTGATCTGGTAGCCGCGCGCGACGTTGACGGCGCCCCAGGCGCCGAGCGCCCCGGCGCCGCCGGCGACGGCCGCCGCGAGGAGCCGCGAGATCGCCCGCCGACGATCCGGATCGGCCGGCAGAGCGCCGACGAGCCTCGCAACGGTCCACCCCAGATCGCCCGCGAGCGCGAGAAGGAAGAGGTACAGCCCGAGCCCCATCCAGACGTAGACCAGCCACGCCAGCGGCGCGTTCACGGCGCGCGGCAGCCAGCGCATCGCGACGAACGAGAGCGGCACCAGGACGGCGAGCACGGCCAGCAGCACGCCGAGCACGCGCCCCCACGGCCCGGGCAGCGCCGCGTCGCGCACCACCCGCGCCCACACGTAGTAGTGGATGAGGACGAAGATGGCCGACACGACGGCCACCGCCACGGCGACGCGCGACGCGCTCACGGGGATCTATGATGCCCGAGATGGCCTCCCGGGGGCGTCCGGGCAACGGATCCGCCGTGGACTGGCCATGGGGAGGCCGGGGCGGGCTACAATGGCGGCGGGGAGGTTCTTATCCATGCGTCTCGTTCCGACTTTCATCCTGGCTTGTGCCGGCGCGGTCCCGCTGGGTCTCTGGGGGTGCGGCGGCCAGCTCACCGACGGTCGCCTCGCGGGAGACGACGGAGGCGGCGACGCCTCCCCTCCCCCGGGCAACCCGACCGACTCGGGGCCCGTCCCGATCGACGCCCCGATCACCCTCGACACCGGCTCGTGCCTCGTGGATCTCGAGCCGTGCATCTACGGGCAGCAGTGCTGCAGCGGCGCCTGCTTCAACGGAGCCTGCGGGCGCGGGGGGCCCCCTCCCGCCTGCACGCCGGGCGGCGGCGCGTGCCAGGCGCCGACGGAGTGCTGCTCCGGTACGTGCATGGGCAGCGTGTGCGGCTACGTCAACGTCCCGGACTCTGGCCTCTGCTACCCGGACGGCGTCGGCTGCTCCAGCTGGACGCAGTGCTGCGGCGGGCAGTGCTACGGCGGCGTCTGCGGCGGCAGCACGTACGATGCGGGCCCCGTGTGCTACGGGGACGGTTCGTACTGCACGAGCTACGCCCAGTGCTGCAGCGGGATCTGCGGCAACGGCGTCTGCGGCGGGCAGGTCATCGACTCGGGGCCCACGTGCTCGCCCGACGGCTTCGCCTGCCAGACGTACTCCGAGTGCTGCAGCGGCGTGTGCGCGTACGGCACGTGCGGGGGCGGCTTCGTCGACGCAGGGCCGCCGCCGGTCATGTGCTACCCGCCCACCTCGACGAGCTGCGACCAGTGCATGGCGATGTACTGCTGCCCGCAGCTGGGCTCGTGCGAGAGCGATCCGACGTGCACCGCGGCGCTCTCGTGCTTCAACAGCTGCTACGTCCCGGGGACGGGCAACGCCTCGACCTGCTCGCAGAAGTGCGCGCAGGCCTATCCCAGCCCGCTCGCGTCGAACCTCGACCAGTGCACCGTCAACAGCTGTCTGGGCTCCTGCTACTGACGCCCACGCCGGGGCAGCGCGCCGTGACGCGCTCCCCGGCGCAGCCGTCGTGTCAGATGTCGAAGTAGAGGTAGAACTCGTAGGGCGTCGGGCGCATGCGGATGGGGTTCAGCTCCTTGTTCCGCTTGAACTCGAGCCACTCGTGCAGCGCGTCCTTCGTGAAGACGTCGCCGCGCAGCAAGAACTCGTGGTCGCGCTCGAGCGAGTCGAGCGCCTCCTCGAGGCTGCCCGGCATCTGCGGCACGTCCTTCAGCTCCTCGGGGGACAGGGCGTAGATGTCCTTGTCCATTGGGTCGCCGGGGTTGATCTTGTTCTGCACGCCGTCCAAGCCGGCCATGAGCATGGCCGAGAACGCGAGGTACGGGTTGCAGCTCGGATCCGGGAAGCGCACCTCGATGCGACGCGTCTTCGGGTTCGGCCCCGTGATGGGGATGCGCACGCTGGCGGAGCGGTTGCGGCTCGAGTACGCGAGGTTGACCGGCGCCTCGAAACCGGGGACCAGGCGGCGGTACGAGTTGGTCGTCGGGTTGGTGAGCGCGGCGATCGACTTGGCGTGCTTGATGATGCCGCCGATGTAATGCAGCGCCGTGTCGGACAGGCCGCCGTAGCCGTCGCCCGCGAAGAGGGGCTTGCCCTCCTTCCAGAGCGACTGGTGCGTGTGCATGCCGCTGCCGTTGTCGCCGAACATCGGCTTTGGCATGAACGTGGCGGCCTTGCCGTGCTTGCGGGCGACGTTCTTGACGACGTACTTGAACCACATGAGCTGATCGGCGCAGGGCAGGAGCCGGTCGAACTTCATGCCGATCTCGCACTGGCCGCCGGTGGCGACCTCGTGGTGGCCGACCTCGACCTCGATGCCGGTCTCCATGAGCGTCGTCATGATCGCCTGCCGCACCTCGGCGAGCGTGTCGGTCGGCGGGACGGGGAAGTACCCCTCCTTGTGGCGCGTCTTGTACCCGAGGTTCGGGAACTCCTCGCGGCCGCTGTTCCAGGCGCCCTCATTGCTGTCGAGGTAGTAGTAGCCGGCGTTGGGCTGCGACTGATCGAAGCGCACGTCGTCGAAGAGGAAGAACTCGGCCTCGGGCCCCATGAACGACGTGTCGGCGATCCCGCTCTGGCGCAGGTACGCCTCGGCCTTCTTCGCGATGTGGCGCGGGTCGCGCGAGTACGGCTGCTTGGTGATGGGGTCGTGGATCGAGCAGACCAGCGAGAGCGTCGGCGTCGAGTAGAAGGGATCGATGCGCGCGGTCTGCGGGTCGGGGATCATGACCATGTCGGAGGCGTTGATCGGCTGCCACCCGCGAATGGAGGAGCCGTCGAACGCGAGCCCATCCTCGAACAGCCCTTCGTTCAGCCGGTTGGCTGGGATCGTCGTGTGCTGCCACACACCCGGGAAATCGATGAACTTGAGGTCGACGAACTTGACGTCGTGCTTCTTCGCGAGATCCAGCACTTCCTTCGGTGTCATGCTCCCTCTCTCCCTTGTCGCCTTGCCCAGGGAAGACCGCGGCGCGAGCGACCCCGCTCGCTCCCGCGGGCTCCCTCAGATCGCTTCCTTGCCTCGTTCGCCCGTCCGGATGCGCACGGCCTCCTCGATCGGGATGACGAAGATCTTCCCGTCGCCGATGCGCCCCGTCTTGGCGCTCTTCTCGACCGCCTCGAGGACCTCGTGCACGAGCTCGTCGGGCACGACCACCTCGATCTTCACCTTGGGGACGAAATCGACGACGTACGCCGAGCCCCGGTAGACCTCTTTCTTGCCCCCCGTGCGGCCGAAGCCCTTCACCTCGGAGACGGTCATGCCCTGCACGCCGACCTCGGCGAGCGCATCTTTGACTTCGTCGAGCTTGAACGGCTTGATGATGGCTTCGATCTTCTTCATTCGCTCTCTCGCGCCGCGCCGGATGGAAGCCCGCCGCGGTCCCGCACGCAAGCCTCGCAGCTCCACGTAGCACTCGAACGTTTCGCGCCGGTTTCCGACGATGCCCCCTCTCGGCCACTATCCAACCCCCGTCCAGCGCCTGCCGAGCCTGTCGGCGCCCGGCGCGGAGCTCTGGGTCAAGCGCGACGATCGGACGCACGACGTCTACGGCGGGAACAAGGTGCGCAAGCTCGAGTACGTCCTGGCGGACGCCCGGGCGCGAGGCGCGAGGCGCCTGGTGACCGTGGGGGCGGTCGGCAGCCACCACGTCCTGGCGACGACGTACTTCGGCCGGCAGGCGGGCTTCGAGGTCGAGGCCGTCCTCGTCCCGCAGCCGCGCACTGACCACGTGATCGAGGTGCTGCGCGCGGACCTGGGCCTGGGGCTGCGTCCGTTCGCGGTGCGGTCGTGGGGTGCGGCCCCGGCGGCCGTCGCCGCGCGCGTCCTCCGCGGCGCGTACCTCGTCACGGTGGGCGGCTCGAGCGCGGTCGGCACGCAGGGGTACGTCGACGCCGGCAAGGAGCTGGCGGCGCAGGTGCGGCAGGGCGCGCTCCCCGAGCCGGACGTCTGCGTGGTGGCCCTCGGCTCGGGGGGCACCGCGGCGGGCCTCGCCGTGGGCTTCGCCGCGGCCGGCCTGCGCACGCGCGTCGTCGGCGTGTGCGTGTCGTCGCCTCCCTGGGCGCTGCGGCTCGCGGCCGGGCATCTGGCGCGCGTCTGCTCCCGTCGCGCGGGCGTCCGCGGCGCGCACCTGACGATGGACACGCGCTTTCTCGGCGCAGGCTACGGGCACGTTACGGCCGCTGGCGACGAGGCCACGGAGCTGGCTCGCGGCGCGGGCCTCGCGGTCGATCCGACGTACACGGCCAAGGCGCTGGCGTGCGCGCTATGGTTCGTGCGGGCCCGGCAGGCCGGGAGCGTCCTCTACTGGCACACGCTGTCGAGCGCGCCGATGGGGCCGCTGCTGCGTGGCGCGCCGGAGGAGAGCATGATCCCGCGCGAACTGCTCGCCCTCGCGCTCGTCGCGCGCCCTCCGCATGACCGTCGTCAGGCTCGACGCATGGCGCTAACGTAGAGGAAGGCGAACCCTCGCTCGCCCCGCGTACCTGTCATGCCCAAGAAGCCCAGTACTGCCCGCCACGAGACGCCGTCGGCCAAGGCAAGGCGCGAGCGCTCCGAGGCCCCCACGATTCCGCCGCCGCCCAAGAACCCGAAGCGGCGCAAGACGCTGCCGCGCACGTCGGGAATCAAGGTGCGTGAGGAGCGCCGCCCGGGCCCGCCGGGCGCGTCGGTCGACGAGGTCGTGGCCGACCTGTCGAAGGATCCGCGGCGCGAGCGCGACTGAGCCCGGCGCGCGGCGCTACTGGCCGCGGGCGTCGGCGATGGCTCCGTCGCCGCCCGCGTCGGCGCCGCCGTCACCCCCGCGACCGCCGAGCGTGCACGGCACGGGCGGATTGACGTGCACGAGATTGCCCGCCGTCGCCTGCCCGGCCGAGAAGCCGATGCCGACCGAGATCGAGTCGCACGTCGTCTTCGGGTCGTCGGTGCCGCTGGCGAGAATGTCCAGGTTGGTGTGCAGGTAGTTCTGCATGATCGGGTAGTTCGGATCGGACTCGCAGAACCCGATGAGGCGGAACCCCTGGAGGATCTGCTGCTCGGTGGCGCGCCCCGCGATCGTGCCGTCGACGAGCGACCAGGTGCCGTCCTGCGCCTTGGTGATGCGCCCGGTGACCACGGCCTGCGCGAAGGCGAGCGGGAACGCCGTCGCGGGCGCGTTGTAGCCCGGGAACCAGAAGAGCGTGTCCGGAGGGAGCTGCGCGACGACGTAGCCGCCCCTCACGTACGCGTTGGGATCGTTGATCACGGCGTCGGGCAGGTCGGGGCCGCCCTGCGGCGTCGCCACGGCCGTGTCCTGGACCGTGAACGGCATCGACGTCGTGAAGCACGTCTCCGCCTGCCGCCACGTGGACGAGGTGCAGTCGAGGGGGATCGGTTGCTCGACTCCGGGCGACGGGTAGAGGTCCAGGCGCACCTGCTCGTCGTCGACCTGCCCGTTGTAGCCCGTGACCTTGATGATGAAGTTGTAGTCGCCCACGCACAGGGCGCAGTTGAACGCGTCGTCGTTGAGCCCGTACTTGCCGCCGACGTCGGGGATGCTCGAGGCCTTGACCTCGAGCTCCCCGAAGGTGTTGTCGCGGCAGTAGTCGCCGTCGACGGGGACCGGGACCCCGGTCGGCTTGCAGGAGACGACCGGGCTGTCGGTGGGGCACGTGGGCGACTGCGTGCACACGCCGTCGAGGTCGAAGCCGATGTCCCTCCAGGCGGTGTCGCTGGGCTTGAAGCTGGTGTCCTGGGAGCCTAGCCGCATGCTCGTGATGGCGAGGTAGATCGCGCCCACGTCGGCCGGGCCTCCACCCTCGGGGCGATCGGCCGTCGTGGGGACGCCGGCGCTGAAGCAGTTGTCCGTGCTGCCCGTGCCCGACCACCAGCCGATCCCGCCACCCGCCTCGGGCCCGGCGTCGGCGGCGACGAGCAGCGACGGGTCGTAGACGTTGCAGTACGCGAGCGCCCCGGCGCCGGCGAGCGCGCCAGCCATGGCCAGGAGTCCGGTCCCCGCTCGCACGGCTCGAGCGTACCATGACCCGGCCCTGACGAACCGTGGCCGTACCGTGATGGATGCGCGAGCCCCGCGGCCGCATGCTCGGGCGCATGCGCGCGAGAGTCGTGGACGATCTGGTGATGCACGGCGCGCCCGTCGACTTCCGGACGCTCTGCCTCCGGGCGGTGCCCGGCGATGCCCGGACGCTCCTCCTCGATCTCGACCGGACGGTGCACCTGCACCGGAACATGGGCGAGCTGCTCGGCTGGGAGATCGGCGCGGAGCGGGCCTACGGCCACGAGGTCGCCGACGCGCTCGCGGCCCTGCGGGGGCCCGGCCGCTTCGTCCTCGACACGGCCCACCCGGGCCGGCTCCTGCGCTACCTGGCCCTGGGGGCGCGCACGTGGGCCAGGCCGGGCCTCTACTACCTGTTCTGGGGCAAGCTGGCGGGGGCGAGCTCCGTCGTGAGCCGCTGGAGCTTCCGGGCCCTGGGGCCCGACGCCCTCCGCGCGGCGCAGTGGGTGCCCCAGCTCGCGCTGATGCACATGATGGCGGAGCGGCCTCTCGGCGAGCTCCGCGAGCTGGCCGGGCGGGCGTGGCGGCGGCACGAGGCCGACCAGGTGGTCCTGCGCGAAGACCTCGCCTGGCTGCGGCGGCGACGCCCCTCGCTGCGCATCGTGCTCACCAGCGCCTCGCCGCAGCCCGTCCTCGAGGTCGCCGGCGAGCGCCTCGACGTCGATGACGTCATCTACTCCGGTATCGAGGAGCGCGATGGCTGGCTCAGCGCCCCCGCCTTCCGCCACGCCGTGACCGAGCCGGCGCGCGCGCCCCGCCGTATCGCCCCGCTGTCGGGCCTGCGCGTCAACACGGGCGAGGCCAAGATCGACGAGGTGGCGCACCGCTACCCCGGCGCCCTCGGGCCCGGCGCGTCGACCGTCGGGATCACCGACACCGGCTACGGGGAGGACCACTGTTGGGCGCGACACCTGTCGACCGTGGTGGACGTGAACAGCACGGCCCCGTTCCCCCCGATCGTGGCGAGCGAGTCGCCCCTGCGGGCGGTCCACTCGGCGGCGGCGCTCACGCGCGCGGAGCGGCAAGCGCGAAGCACGGGCTCGTCGTGGCTCGACCCCCGGCGAAGCGCGGTCGACGTCGCCGGGCCGCTCCACCTGACGCGCAGCACGCTGGAGGCCGAGCTCGGGACGTACGTGGTGCACGCTTCCCGCCTCCTGGACGCCGTCGACGAGGCGCACGTCACCTGCGCGGCCGTCGCGTCGCCGGCCCGCAGCGCCCTGCGCGCCGTCGAGGAGCGCATCAGCAGCGCAGTCAGCGAGTACAACGACCACGAGGGCCCACGGCACGAGGCCGCGCTCCGCGCGCTCGACGAGCTCTCGGCCGAGCACGCCCGCGCGCGGCGCGCCCTGGCGCGCGCCGTCCGCCCTGTGAGCCGGGCGACGCGCGAGCTCGAGAGCGTCCTCACCCGGGCGCGCGCGCGGGCGAGCGATCTCGCCGGGCGGGCCCCGGCGCAGCGGGCGCGCACCGGAGCGCGCGCCCCCTGCTGATCCGGGCCTACTTGCCCTGATCCTCGATATGGAACTCGACGCGGCGGTTGTTCGCCCGGCCCGCCTCGGTGCCGTTGTCGTCGATGGGCTTGGTCTGGCCGAGGCCCTCGGACTTGAGGCGCGACTTCTCGACGCCGTGCTTGACGAGCCACGTCATGACCGCCGCCGCGCGGGCCTTGCTCAGGGCCATGTTGGCCGCCGGCTTGCCCTTGTTGTCCGTGTGGCCCTCGATCCGCACCATCTTGATCTCGGGGTGCTTCTTGAAGATGTCGGCGACCGCGTTGAGCAGCTCGTCGCTGTCCTTGAGGATCTTCGCGCTGCCGAAGGCGAACTTCACCTGATCGCTGATCTTGATCATTCCGTTGACCACCGCCGCCTTCGGGCAGCCGTTGGTCTTCGGGTCGTCGGTCTTCGGGCCCGCGGCGTCGGGGCACGCGTCCTCGGAGTCGATGATGCCGTCGCCGTCACGATCCGCCGGGCACCCGTTGGTCTTCGGGTTGTCGGTCTTCACGCCGGGCTTGTCCGGGCACGCGTCGTCCGCGTCGGCGATCCCGTCGCCGTCCCTGTCCGGAGGGCACCCGTTGGTCTTCGGGTCGTCGGTCTTCACGCCGGGCTTGTCCGGGCACGCGTCGTCCGCGTCGGCGATCCCGTCGC
>JAJYCT010000204.1 GCA_021778125.1 Myxococcales bacterium | reverse complement strand
CGGCCTTGCAAGGAGAGGGTCGAGGCGAGCGAGCGCCTCCCGCGCGCGACGGAGGCCTCGCCGGCGGCGAGCGAGGCCTCCCTGGCCCGGAGCGAGGCCTCGTTCGAGGCGAGCGAGGCCTCTCTGACCCGGAGCGAGGCCTCGTTCGAGGCGAGCGAGGCCTCTCGGGCCGCGAGCCACCCCTGCCTCGCGCGGAGCCGCGCCTCGTCGGGCGCCGGGCGGCCCTCGCTCGCCCGCTTGCACCCGTCGCTGCCTTCGTGCACCCTCGGCCTCGCCGGGGGACCGATGGGCAAGCGCGACGACGAGACCGGACCGGACGACGACGACGCGCCCGAGGGCGACGACGAGGCCTGCGCGCCGGGCGAGCCGCTGCCGCTCGAGATCGTCCGCGCGTTCCTCGCGCGCAAGGAGACCGTCGCGTGGGTCTTCGCGCGCGTGCGGGCCAAGGTCCCCGAGCCCCTCGTCGAGGAGATCGCGCAGGACGCGCTCGCCCGGGCGCTGCGGAGCGCGCACACGGCCACCGACGAGAGCGCGCTGGGCGCCTGGACCGGCACGATCACCGACCGCGAGATCGCCGACGCCCACAAGAAGCGCAAGCGCCGCGGCACGTTCGAGGGCCCGATGCCCGAGGCGCCCCTGCCGCGCGACGAGGCGGGCGAGCCCGTGGCCGACGACTCGGTCGAGGCCGAGGAGGCGCGCGCGGCGTTCGATCCGTCCTACGATCCGGCCCGGGACGACGTCCGCGTCCAGGGCTGGCTGATGTGCCGCTACCTCGAGCAGGCCGTGCGCGGCAACGCGCGCGACGCCGAGACGCTCTCGTGGATGATGGCGTGGGCCGACGGCGACAAGACGTACGAGCAGATCGCCGCCGAGAGGCGCATCAGCCCGGGCGCCATCGCCAAGCGCGTCTTCCTCTTCAAGGAGAAGTACCTGCCGCGCTACCGGCGCTACCGCAACGGCATGATCGTGCTCTGGCTCACGGTCGCCGTGGCCGTCGGGGTCGCCGTGTGGCTGCTGCTGCGCCCGCGGGCCGGCGCCGTCGAGCCGATCCACGCCGATCCGGACTTCAAGCCGCTGCCGTCGGCGTCGGCTCCGCCCGTCGCGCCGCCCGACCGGCCGTTCGAGCCCGCGGGCCCGACCGGGTCTCCCGAGCCGGCGAAGCCGCCGCTCAAGCCCAGGCCGTAGCGGCGTTGAACGGACGCGCCGCCGGTCTATCCTCCCGGTATGGCTCCCGCGATCCGTCCCGATCCCGACGGTCTGCTCGCGGCGTTCGCGCGCACGGTGCGCGAGAAGATCGCGCAGGACGTCGAGCGCGAGCGCGTCGCGGCGGAGAAGGCGCGCGCGGGCGTCGCTCGGGCCGCACGCGAGGCGATCGGCGAGGCCCGCCGCCGGGGCCTCTGCGGGCGAGCCTGGCTGTTCGGCTCGTTCGCGTGGGGGCAGCCGGGAGAGCGGAGCGACGTGGACGTGCTCGTCGAGGCGGCCCGCGATCCGGACGCCGTTGCGGCCCTCCTCGGCGAGGCCTGCGGGCGCGACGTGCACGTGCTGCGACGCGAGACCGCGCCCGAGGCCCTGGTGGCGCGGGCCCTCTCCGAGGGCGAGGCGCTGTGAGCCCCACCGACGCCCGCGTGGCCGTCCTCCTCCAGGAGATCCGCCGCGACTGGGAGAGCGTGCGGGCCCACGCGGCGCGCGCCGAGGGCACCGATCCCGCGTCGGGCGCTCCCGAGGCGGCCTACGTCGCGCTCTCGCTGGACCACGCCTACCAGGCGCTCGAGACGCTGATCCTCCGCGTCGAGCGCGCCCTCGGGCTTCCCGAGCGCGCGGGGGCGACCTGGCACGCGGCGCTGCTCGCCGACGCGAGCCGCGAGGTGCCGGGCCTTCGCCCCGCGGTCGTCCCGCGCGAGGCGCTGCCCGACTGGGAGGCGCTGCTGCGCGCGTGAGCACCGTTGCGGGCGGTGGGGAAGGGATCGAATCGACCGGGTCGATGGGGGCGATGGCGGACGCGTGGTAGCCTCGGGACGTGATCTCCGGAGCCCAGCTGACGCTGATCGAAAGGGCGCTCGACGACGTCGGCGGGCTCGATGCGCTGTGGCTCTTCGGCTCGGAGGCATCGGGCAGGGCGACGGCGACCTCCGACGTCGACCTCGCGGCTCTCTTCACGTCACCGCCGTCACCGCCGGGCCTCGAGCAGGGCCGCGCGAAGCTCGAAGACGTCCTGGGCCGTCCGGTAGACCTCGTCGATCTGGAGATGGCGTCGCCCGTGCTCGCCATGCAGGTGCTGCGCCACGGACGGCTGGTCCTGGAGCGAAGCGCCCCCCATCGCCTGCGATTCGCGACCGCGCTGCCGGGGCGCTACGAGGACGTCGTGCTTCTGCGCCGGCCCGCCGAGAAGCTGCTGCGCGCGAGGCTCGCCCATGGTCGAGCGTGACGTCGTCCTGTCCAAGGCCGCCACGGTCGACCGATGCCTTGCGCGCGTGGCCGAGGTGAGAGCGCGCCCGGCCGGGGCCCTGCTCCCGGTCGACGTCGACGACATCGTCGTGCTCAACGTCACCCGGGCGGTGCAAGCCGTGGCCGACCTCGCCGCCCACCTCGTGGCTGCAGAGGGCTACGGGCTGCCCGACTCACTCGCAGCATCGTTCACGCTGCTCGAGAGCCACGGCGTCATCGACCCCGAGCTCGCCACCAGGATGCGCCAGGCCATGGGGTTCCGGAACGTTGCGGTCCACGCGTACGAGGCCGTGGACCCGCGCATCGTCGAGGCGATTGCCGCGCACCGGATCGAGGATCTTCGTCGTTTCGCGGCGCAGATGGTCGCGAGGTACGCCCCGTAGGGGCCCCACGGACGCGCGTGCTCTCGATCGGACGAATCCTCCCCTACGGCACGCGCCGGAACACCCCGTCCCCCGCGCTCTCGAGCACCACGTCCCCGTCGCGCTCGGTCGCCCAGAGGGCGTCGCTCGCCGGCACGGCCTTCCAGTCCTGGGGCGTCGCGCGATCGCAGCGCGCGCCGTCGAAGGCCGTCAGCGTCCGGCTCCCCGCGCCCCCGAGCACGCGCGTCAGGCGCTCGACCACGTTCGCCCGCGGCAGGCAGTACTCGCGGTTGAGCCCCTCGCCGGGCCGGCCCGCCGAGAGGACCGCGTAGCGCGGCCGCGCGCGCGAGAGCAGCGCCGGCGACGTCGACGTCTCGCTGCCGTGGTGGCCCACCTGCAGCAGCGTCACCGGCCCGCCCACGTCGAGCTGCGCCTCCTCCTGGTGCTCGGCGTCGCCCGTCAGCAGCACCGACGTCCCGCACGCGTCGATGCGCAGCGCGATCGAGCACTCGTTCGCGTCCTCCTTGCACGAGGCCGGCCACGCCGGGGGCACGACGGCCGTCAGCTTCGCGACCGACGTCGACGGGATGGGCACGTCGCGGTGCTCGGGATCGACGACGGCGACGCGCGCGCCGCGCCGCGCGGCCGCCTCGCGCGCGCGGCGCACCTCGGCCTTGCGCGCGTCGCGCCGGTTGTCGACGTACACCGCGACCGGCAGCGCCGCGAGCACGTCCGGCGCGCCGCCGACGTGGTCCGAGTGCGCGTGGGTGATCCAGACCATGTCGAGCGCGCCGCCGCGCAGGTCCGCGCGCAGCTTCGCGAGCAGGTGCCGGTGCGCGCGCCCGCACTCCTCGCCGCAGCCCTCGCGCACCGGCGCGTCGCCCGCGTCGACGAGCACGCGCCGGCCGTCGGGCAGCTCGACGAGCACCGCGAGGCCCTGGCCCACGTCGTAGAAGTGCAGCGTCAGGTCGCGCCCGCGCCCGCAGTCGGCCACGGCGGGCGCGGCGGCGGACGCAGCTGGGGTCGGCTCGCCCCGCGTCGGGGGACGAGAGCAGCCAAAGAGCAGGGCCAGCAAGCCGACGGCAAAGCGCACTTGACAGTGCGCAGACTACCGCCTGACCCCGCCTCCGGACCAACTAGCAGTCGCGCCCCGCGCCGCGCGTTGGTAGTGTCCGCGCGCGCCGATGAAGGTCGGAATCCCCAAGGAGATGTTTCCCGGCGAGCGACGCGTCGCCGCCACCCCCGCCACCGTCGCCAGGATGCGCAAGCTGGGCCTCGAGGTCCTCGTGCAGGCGGGCGCCGGAGCCGGCGCCGACTACGCCGACGCCGCGTACCTGGAGACGGGCGCCGAGATCGTGCCCGACGCCGAGGCGCTCTGGGCGCAGGCCGATCTGGTGCTCAAGGTCCGCCCGCCCGACGTGCCCGTCGCCGACGGCAGGCTCGAGGCCGATCGGCTCAAGGAGGGCGGCGCCTTCCTGGGCTTCCTCTGGCCCGGGCAGAACAAGCCGCTCGTCGAGCGCCTCGCCGCGCGCAAGGCCACGGCCTTCGCGATGGACGCCGTGCCGCGCATCACGCGCGCGCAGAAGATGGACGCGCTCAGCGCGATGGCGAACCTGGTGGGGTACCGGGCGGTCATCGAGGCGTCGAGCCACCTCGGGCGCATGTTCGGGGGGCAGATGACGGCGGCGGGGCGCTTCCCGCCGGCCAACGTCCTCATCGTCGGCGCGGGCGTCGCCGGCCTCGCCGCCATCGCGGCGGCCAAGGGCCTGGGCGCGAGCGTCAAGGCGTTCGACACGCGCGCCGCGGTGCGCGAGCAGATCGAGAGCCTCGGCGCGACGTTCCTCGAGCTCGACGTCAAGGAGACGGGCGAGGGCGAGGGCGGCTACGCGAAGGAGATGAGCGAGGCCTTCCTCGCGGCCGAGCAGGCGCTCATCGCGCAGCACGCCAAGTCGGCCGACGTCGTCATCACGACGGCGCTCATCCCGGGGCGCCCGGCGCCGGCGCTGCTCACGTCGGGCGCGGTCCTGTCGATGGCGCCCGGGTCGGTCATCGTCGATCTGGCCGCCGAGCAGGGCGGCAACTGCCCGCTGACCGAGCGCGACAAGGTCGTCGAGAAGTTCGGCGTCAAGATCCTCGGCTTCACGGACCTGCCGAGCCGCATGGCGCGCCAGGCGAGCGATCTCTACGCGATGACGGTCTACAACCTGCTCGAGGACCTCCTCAAGGAGGGCAAGCTCGCCGTCAACCTCGAGGACGAGGTGCACCGCGGGGCCATCGTGCTGCAGGAGGGCAAGCTGCTCTGGCCGCCGCCGAGCAAGCCCAAGCCCCCGTCGGCCGCGCCGCAGCCCGCCAGGAAGAAGGCCGAGCTCACCGCCCACGCCGCGCCGCCGCCGCCGAGCAAGATCGGGCCGGTGCTCGGCGTGCTCGCCGCGGGGCTGCTCGCCGCCGCGGGCCTGGTGGCCGGCAGCGAGTTCGTCGAGCACCTGACGGTGTTCCTGCTGGCGTGCGTGGTCGGCTGGCACGTCATCTGGAACGTCGCGCCCGCGCTGCACACGCCCCTGATGAGCGTGACCAACGCCATCAGCGGGATCATCCTGGTCGGCGGCATCCTGCTGATGCGCGCCGGCGGGGTGGGCGCGGTCACGGTGCTGGCCGCGGTCGCGATCCTCATCGCCACCATCAACGTCGCCGGGGGCTTTCTCGTCACGCAGCGCATGCTCAGGATGTTCCGCCGATGATCGGATCCATCGCTTCCGTCCAGCGGCTCGCGTACCTGGCCGCGGCCATGCTGTTCATCTTCAGCCTGCGCGGGCTCTCGACGCAGGAGACGGCGCGGCGGGGCAACGCGTCGGGCATCCTCGGGATGGTGCTCGCGGTCGCGGTGACGGCCTTCGCGCTGCGCGGGTCGATGGCCGGGGCGGCCGGGGCGAGCGGCGCCGACGCGTGGGGCCTGCTGGCCGGCGGCATCGCCGCGGGCGCGGCCATCGGCGCGGTGCTCGCGTCGCGCGTCGCGATGACGTCGATGCCCGAGCTGGTGGCGATCCTGCACAGCTTCGTCGGCGCGGCGGCGGTCCTGGTGGGCCTCGCGAACTACCTCGAGGCGAGCGCCGAGGCGTCGTCGGCCGTGCACGCGGTCGAGATCGTCGTGGGCGTCTTCATCGGCGCCGTGACGTTCGCCGGGTCGGTCGTCGCGTTCGGCAAGCTGCGCGGCACCCTCGGCAGCAAGCCGCTGCTGCTGCCCGGGCGGCACCTGTTCAACGCGATCCTGATGCTCGGGTGCGTCGTGCTCGGCGGGATGTTCCTGAGCGTCCCGAGCCCGGGCGCGCTCTGGGCGCTGCTCGGCATCACGGCGCTCGCGTGCGTGCTCGGCGCGCACCTGGTGCTCGCGATCGGCGGCGGCGACATGCCGGTGGTCGTCTCGATGCTCAACAGCTACTCGGGGTGGGCGGCGGCGGCGGCGGGCTTCATGCTGTCCAACGACCTGCTCATCGTGACGGGCGCGCTGGTGGGCTCGAGCGGCGCGATCCTCAGCATCATCATGTGCCGGGCGATGAACCGCTCCATCTGGAACGTCATCTTCGGCGGCTTCGGCGCGGCGCCGGCGTCGTCGGCCGGGGGAAAGGTCACGCCGGCGGGCCCGGTGCAGGAGGCCTCGGCGCAGCAGGTCGCCGACATGCTCGCCGCCGCGCGCAGCGTGATCGTGGTGCCGGGCTACGGCATGGCGGTGGCGCAGGCGCAGCACCCGGTCAAGGAGCTGACGACGCTCCTGCAGAAGCGCGGGACCAAGGTCAGGTACGCGATCCACCCGGTCGCCGGGCGCCTGCCGGGCCACATGAACGTGCTGCTCGCCGAGGCCGACGTGTCCTACGAGCTCGTCAAGGAGATGGACGAGATCAACGAGGACTTCGGCGACACCGACGTCACGATCGTCATCGGGGCCAACGACATCGTCAACCCGAGCGCCCTGACCGACGCGTCGAGCCCCATCTACGGGATGCCCGTGCTCGAGGTGTGGAAGTCGGCGAAGGTCGTGATGATGAAGCGGAGCATGAACGCCGGCTACGCCGGGGTCGACAACCCGCTGTCGTACCGCGACAACACGGTCATGCTCTTCGGCGACGCCAAGGCGACCGTGACCAAGCTGGTGGCGGCGCTGCAGGCGGCGACGAGCGAGGCGGCGTAGACTCTCCGGCAGGATGGAGCCCACGGTCCCGCGGGAGATCGCGCGCGCGATCCTCGACGGCTTCGACAAGCACTACCGCCTCTTCCGCGAGTCGAGCGCGCGGGCGAAGTACCGCTTCGTCCGCGGCGACTGGGCGGGGATGCGCGAGGCGTCGGTCGCCCGCATCGGCATGTACGACCGGCGCGTGGTCGAGGCGGTCGAGGTCCTGCACACGCGCTTCGCCGACGTCGTGGGCGACGAGGCGCTCTGGCCGGAGATCAAGACGGCGTACATCGCGCTGCTCTACGAGCACCTGCAGCCCGGGTGCGCCGAGACGTTCTACAACTCGGTGGCGTGCCGGGTGCTCGACCGGCGCTACTACCGAAACGAGTACATCTTCCGGCGCGCCGCCGTGTCGACCGAGCACCTGGCCGGCGAGGAGCCGACCTACCGGTGCTACTACCCGTCGCGCGACGGGCTGCGCACGACGCTGCACGAGATGCTGCGCGGCTTCGGGCTGGCCAGCCCGTTCCAGGACCTCGAGCGCGACGTGCGGCGCATCCTGCGCGCGCTCCGGGCGCACTTCCCGGCGGGGTGGCGCCCGCACGACAACTTCCAGCTCCAGGTCCTCTCGTCGCTCTTCTTTCGCAACCGCGTGGCCTACGCGGTGGGGCGCGCCATCAACGGCGCCGACGAGTACCCGTTCGTGGCGCCGCTCCTGCGCGCGGACGACGGCTCGGTCTACGTGGACGCGCTGCTGCTCAAGCCGGAGAACATCGGGCGCGTCTTCAGCCTGGCGCGATCGTACTTCATGGTCGACATGGAGGTGCCGGCGGCGTACGTGGCGTTCCTGCAGAGCGTGCTGCCGACCAAGCCCCGGGCCGAGCTCTACACGGTGCTGGGCCTGCAGAAGCAGGGCAAGACGCTCTTCTTCCGCGATCTGGTGGAGCACATGCGCCACTCGACCGACCGCTTCGCCCCGCCCGCGGGGACGCCCGGCATGGTGATGACCGTCTTCACGATGCCGTCGTTCCCGTACGTCTTCAAGGTGATCCGCGACTGGTTCGAGCCGCCCAAGGACACCGACCGGCGCAGCGTCGAGGAGAAGTACCTGCTCGTGAAGCACCACGACCGCGCGGGGCGCCTGGCCGACACGCTCGAGTACTCGAGCGTCGCGCTGCCGCTGGCGCGCTTCGAGCCGGGGGTCGTGGCGGAGCTCGAGCGCGTGGCGCCGTCGCAGATCGAGATCGACGACGAGCAGCTCGTGCTGCGGCACGTGTACATCGAGCGCCGCATGACGCCGCTCGACGTGTACGTGCAGGGCGCCCCGGAGCCGACGGTGCGCGCCGTGATGGACGACTACGGGGCGGCGATCGAGGAGCTGGCGAGCGCGAACATCTTCGCGGGCGACCTGTTGCCGAAGAACTTCGGCGTGACGCGCTACGGGCGCGTGGTCTTCTACGACTACGACGAGATCGTGCCGCTCACCGAGTGCGAGTTCCGGCGCCTGCCGGCGGTGAGCGGCGTCGGGCCGAACGACATCTTCCCCGAGGAGCTGCCGCAGTTCCTGCTGCCGCGGGGCAAGGCGCGCGACGCGCTGATGGAGCTGCACCCGCGCCTGGCGGACCCCGCGTTCTGGGTCGCGACGCAGGAGCGCATCAAGAGGGGCTTCGTCGACGATCCGCTGCCGTACCCCCAGGAGATCCGGTTCGAGGTGCGGTTCGCGGAGGCGAGCTAGCGCCGGGCGCTGCGCGCGCGGCGGTGCTCGACGAGGATGCACCGGTCCTGCACGACGTCGATCCCCTCCGCCGCGAGGCGCGCGGCCACGGCCTCGTGGCGGATGCCCAGCTGCATCCAGACGGCGCGCGGGCGCTTGGCGAGCAGGTCGTCGAGGTGCGGCGGGAGGTCCTCGGCGCGCCGGAAGACGTCGACGAGGTCGAGGTCGCCGGGAATGTCGACGAGGCGGCGGTAGACGGGCCGGCCGAGGATGGTGGTGACGTCGGGGTAGTAGACGGGGACGGGGACGACGTCGAGGCCGGCGGCGACGAGGTAGCGCGGCACGGTGAACGCGGGCCGATCCGACTGCGCCTCGGTCTTGATGCCGAGGACCGCGATGCGGTGGGTACGGGCGAGGAGCGCGTCGATCTCGTCGTCGGTCGTCAGCAGGTGGCCGGGCATCGAGGGGAGCCTAGCGCGCGATCGGGTCGGCGTCGGGGTCGAGGATCAGCCGTCGCGCGCCACCCGCTGGACGATCCGCGCGACCCCCTCACGGAACGCCGCCTCCTGGGTGAGCAGGCTCACGACGAGGTACGCCTCCGACTCGAAGTCGAAGAAGTGCCCCGGGTGCACGTACACCCCGTCCTGCTCGAGCAGCGCGAGCGCCCAGTCCAGCTCCAAGCGCGTCCGGGGCAGGCGCAGCGTCGCGTACCATCCGCCCTCCACGTCGAGCACGCTCACCGCCTGGCCGGCGCACGACGCCCGCAGCGCCGCCAGGTTCTCGCGCGTCCGGGCCACGACCGCCCCCTCGGCCGCCGCGCGCGACGCGAGCAGGCGAGGGAGCGCGTGCTGCACCGGCGCGCCCACCGACAGGAAGGCGTCGGCCACGACCTCCAGGCGCGCGAGCGCCGCCTCGACGCGCGCCGCCTCTCCCGTGACCGCGATCCACGCGAGCTTCATCTGCGGCAGCACGGCGAGCTTCGACAGGCCGCCGAGCGCGAAGGCGAGGGGACACCCGCCGTCGAGCACCGTCCGCGCGCGCGTGGCGTCCTCGCGCAGCGCGTAGGTCGCGAAGACCTCGTCGCTCACCACCGGCAGGTCGAGCGCCGCGAGCGCGTCGAGCTCGGCGCGCTTGAGGAACGAGCCGGTCGGGTTGTTCGGGGTCACCGTCACCACGGCGCGCGTGCGCGGTCCGACCGCGGCGCGCAGCGAGGCGAGGTCGACGTGCCACGCGCCGTCGTAGGCGAGGCGATAGGGCACGGCCTCGACGCACTCGAGGCGCGCCAGGTGCTCGAAGAGCGGGTAGCTCGGGACCGGCACGAGCACCTGGTCGCCCGGATCGCAGAGCAGCTTGAAGAGGAAGGCGTACGCCTCGCTCGTGCTCGCCGTCAGGACGACGCGCGCGGCGTCGCCGCCGAGGTGCCGCGCGACCGCCGCGCGCGCCGACGGAAGGCCGAACGCGGCGGGCTCGTAGCGCAGCGAGCCGCGCGAGCCGAGCGCGGCGACGATCTCGCCGGACGCGTACGGCAGCCCGGCTCGC
>JAJYCT010000203.1 GCA_021778125.1 Myxococcales bacterium | reverse complement strand
AGGCGGCTAAGCAGCGCGAAGGTCGGCACGCCGTGCGCACGCGCCAGCGCGCGGCCCCGGTCCGCCGCAGCGGCGCGAGCCTCGTCCCCGGCGCGGGTGACCAGCGTCCCCCCGACGCCCCGCTCGCCGCCGAGCAGCATCGTGGCGAGCGCGCGCCGTGCCACGGGGAGGTCGGCCGGCAGGCGAGCCTCCACGTCGGCGATCGCTGCCTCGACGTCGTCGGGGAAGCGTGGCGCGCAGGGCAGAGGCTGGCGCGTTCCGGCCGGTGCCTGCTCTCCGGTGCTGGTGGCCAGGTAGTCGCGCACGGCTTCCAGGCCCTCACCCTCGGTCGCCGTCGACGCGTGCACGCGAACGCCGCCGAGCTCGCGTCCGAGCGTCGCGAGATCGATCTGCAGCCCGCGCGCGTGCGCCTCGTCGAGCATGTTCAGGTCGAGGCAGAAGGGGATGCCGAGCTCGGCGATCTGAAGTGCGAGCAGAAGCGTCCGGGCGAGGTTCTTCGCGTCGCCCACTTGCACGAGGGCGTCGTGCGGCTCGGCAATGAGGACGTCGCGCGTGACGGCCTCGTCCTCGCTCATCGGCACCAGGTTGTGCGTGCCCGGCGTGTCGACGATCTCCCAGTCGTACTCGCCGAACCGCGCGCGGCCGCGCGTGATCTCGACCGTCGTCCCCGGGTAGTTGCTGACGGTGACGTACGTCCCGGTGAGCGCGCCGAAGACGACGCTCTTGCCGACGTTTGGCTGGCCGACGAGCAGGGCCCGCCTGCGGACTTTCGACGCCGGCGGAGTCAGCGCAGCGTCGCGCCCCGGCAGTCCCTTCTGGGATACCGGCGCGGTCACGTCGCCGGTCGCTTCGAAGTTGAAAGTCATATTCATCCGAACAAATGATACACGAGCCTGCCCCTACCGCAAGCCGGAACGGTGACATTTCCCATACGCGCGTCGCGCCCGGCCCGCCCCTACTCGGCCCGGATCCCGAAGGCCTGCTCGATGGCGTGGGCGACGCCCCCGCCTGTCTCGGACGTCTGCGACAGGACGTCGGTCGCGCGAGCCTTCACCTCGTCGGGCGCCTGGCCCATCACGAACGATCGTCCCGCGACCTCGAACATGGGCACGTCGTTGATCCAGTCGCCGACGGCGACGGTCCGCTCCAGTGGCACACCCTCGTACTCGGCGATCCAGCGCACGGCGGTGCCCTTGGTCCCGCCGGAGCTGCGCACGATCATCGCCCACGTCCCGGCGTGCGCCCCGCGCGGCATGGGGAACGTGGCGCAGAGGACCGCCCGCGGCAGCTCGCGCGCCAGGTCGCCGGCGATCCCCTGGATCTGAGCGCGCGTCCCGACGGCGACCACGGCGGTCACGCCCTCCTCGGACTTCCAAAGCCCGTGACGGAAGACGTCGCCTTCCACGCGCACGTCCCGCGACCAGGTGGCGACGTAGTCGACGTACGGAGCGCCCTCGGCGTCGTGGCCGATGGCGTCGCGCGCGAAGACGAACGTCGCGGCGCCGTGGCGGGCGAAGGCGTCGCGCAGCCGCCGCGCCTCGTCGCCGCTGACGCCGAAGTGCAGGAGCGTGGCGTGGTCGCGCGCGTGGACGAGGTGGCTGCCGTCGGCGCAGCCGATCGGTCCCGAGAGGCCGAGTTTCTCGACGAACGCCCGCGTGCCCGAGTAGAGGCGTCCGGTGACGATGGAGACACGCACCCCGGCCGCCAAGGCCGCCCGGATGGCCCGTGCGTCGCGCTCGTGCGGCCTGCCCTGGCGGTCGAGCAGCGTCCCGTCGAGATCGACGGCGAGTAGGCTCACGCCTCGGGATAGACGGAGACTTTGCGCTGCGTGCGCGTGCGCCACTCGTACTTCACGACGCCGTCGACGAGGGCGAACAGGGAGTAGTCCTTCGCCTGACCGACGTTGCTGCCCGCGTGGATGGTCGAGCCCACCTGACGGACCAGGATGCTGCCGGCCGAGACCCTCTCGCCGCCGTAGACCTTCGTGCCACGCCGCTGCGAGTTCGAGTCGCGGCCGTTGCGCGTGCTGCCTGCACCTTTTTTGTGAGCCATGGCTTCTGCTCCTGCCTCAGCCGACGATGTTGGTGATCTCGAGCGCGGTAAAGGGCTGGCGGTGCCCGTTCTTGCGCCGGTAGTTCTTGCGGCGACGGAACTTGAAGACGACGAGCTTCTTGCCGAGGCCCTGCCCGACGATCTTCGCCTCGACCTTGGCCCCGCCCACGAGGGGCTTGCCGAGCTTGAGCGTCTCGCCGCCCAGCATCAGGACCTGATCGAAGGTAATCGCGTCGCCGACGTTGCCGGGGAGCTTCTCGACCCGGAGCTTGTCGCCATGCGCGACCCGGTACTGCTTTCCGCCCGTTTTGATGACCGCGTACATCGCTATCTCCCTCTTGGGGTGCCGGACCCTTGGCGGGCGCCGGCGGGGTTTGTCCAAGGGCGCGGGAGTATACGGACCGGAAGCCGTTTGTAAAGCGAAGGCCATTCCGTGCTACGCCGGGCTCCCTGCATGCCTGCCGGCGCTCACGGATACCTCGCCTTCGTACTGCACGCCCACCTGCCCTTCGTGCGACACCCGGAGCACGCCCGGCACCTCGAGGAGCGCTGGCTCTACGAGGCCCTCGTCGAGTGCTACCTGCCGCTCCTCGACGCGTTCGACCGGCTGGAGGCCGACGGCGTCCCGTTCGCGCTGACGATGAGCGTGACGCCCCCGCTCGCGGCGATGCTTAAGGACGAGCTCCTCCGGCAGAGGTTCCACGAGCACCTCGGCCGCCTCGAGACGCTGGCCGAGAAGGAGATGAAGCGCCTCTATGGCGACGCGCGCTTCGCCCCGGTGGCCACCTTCTATCGCGACTACCTCGGCCGCATGCGCGCGGTCTGGAACCGGCACGGCGGCGACGTGGTCGAGGGGCTCGCACGCCACTGGGACGCGGGGCACCTCGAGCTCCTCACGTGCTCGGCGACGCACTGCTACCTGCCGGGGATGCTTGCCGCGCGGGAGGGCATCCGCCCCCAGCTCGAGCTCGGCGTACGCGGCTTCGAGCGCCTGGTGGGCCGCATGCCGACGGGGGCGTGGCTGGCCGAGTGCGCCTACCACCCGAGCTACGACGAGGAGATCGCGCGCGCGGGCATCCGCTTCACGATCGTCGACAGCCACGGCTTGACGCACGCGCGGCCCCGCCCGCCCCACGGCGTGCACGCGCCGATCGTCAGCCCCGCGGGCGTGGCGTTCTTCGCGCGCGATGCCGAGTCGAGCAAGCAGGTGTGGTCGCGCGAGGAGGGCTACCCGGGCGACGCGTTCTACCGCGACTTCTACCGCGACATCGGCTTCGATCTGCCCCTCGAGCACCTCTATGGCGAGGTCGCCGGCGACGGCTCGCGCCTGATGACGGGGCTCAAGTACTTCCGCATCACGGGCAAAGAGGTCGACAAGCAGGCCTACCAGCCGGGCGTCGCGGCGCAGCGCGCGGCGGAGCACGCGGGCAACTTCGTCTTCAACCGCGCGCACCAGGTCAAGTACCTCGCCGGTCAGATGAGCGTCCCGCCCGTCATCGTCGCCCCGTACGACGCGGAGCTCTACGGCCACTGGTGGTTCGAGGGGCCGATGTTCCTCGAGCAGGTCTTCCGGCGGCTACCCGAGACGGGCGGCGAAGTCGAGGCGATCACGCTCCGGCAGTACCTGGATCGCCACCCGGTGTGCGTGCAGGCGACACCGAGCGCCAGCACCTGGGGCGCGGGCGGTTACGGCGAGGTCTGGGTCGGTCACGAGGCAGCGTGGACCTGGCGGCACGTGCACCACGCGACGCGCTACGCGAAGTGGCTGATCTCCCGCTACCGGGGGGTCGACGGGCGCGTGGGCCAGGCTCTCGACCAGGCCGTGCGCGAGCTGCTGCTCCTGCAGTCGAGCGACTGGCCGTTCATCCTCAAGACGGGGACCGCCACGCGCTACGCCGAGGCGCGAATCCGGGCGCACGTGCACAGACTGCGGCACCTCGGGCACCTCGTCGAGACGGGGCGCATCGAGGGGCCGGACGCCGCGTGGCTGGACGACGTCTGCCGGCGCGATAACTTCTTCGCCCAGCTCGGCGGCGACGACCTCCGGCGGGCCTTCGACGCGTGACCGTGGGGCGCGGCGGCGCTACGGTCGCGGCATGCGGCTCGAAGGCACGTACACCGCCATCGTCACCCCGTTCCTCGACAGGCCCGGGCAGCCGGTCGACTGGGAGGGGCTCGACGCCGTCGTCGAGGCGCAGGTCGCGGGCGGCGTCACCGGCATCGTGCCGTGCGGCACCACGGGCGAGAGCCCGACGCTGACGCGCGACGAGCACACGCAGGTCGTCGAGCGGACGATCGCGCGCGTCCGCGGCCGCATGCAGGTCGTCGCCGGGGCCGGCGCGAGCTCGACGCGCGAGGCGATCGCGATGGCCGTCCACGCCGAACGCGCAGGCGCCGACGCCGTGATGGTCGTCGTGCCGTACTACAACCGCCCGTCGCAGGAGGGGCTCGCGCGGCACTTCATCGAGGTCGCCCGCAGCGTCAAGGTGCCGGTGGTCGTCTACAATATCCCGGTGCGCACCGGCGTAGACCTCCTGCCCGAGACGCTCGCGCGCATCGCGGAGGCGGCGCCGAACGTCGTCGCGACCAAGGAAGCGACCGGCAACGTGGTGCGCGCCCAGAAGATCGCGCAGACGCTGGGCGCGCGCATGACGGTGCTATGCGGCGACGACGCACTGACGCTGCCGATGATCGCGGTGGGGGCCCGCGGCGTCATCAGCGTCACGTCCAACGTGCTGCCGGCCGAGGTGTCGCACGCGACGCGGCTGGCGCTCGACGGCAAGTGGGACGAGGCCCGCCGCGCGCACTTCGCGCTCCTGCCCGTACACGAGGCGATGTTCCTCGAGCCGAGCCCGGCGCCCGTCAAGGCGGCCCTGACGATGAGCCTCGGCGTGCGCGGCGGCGTGCGGGGGCCGATGGCGCCGTGCACGGAGCCCACGCGCAAACTCGTCGGGGCGGCGCTCGAGGCGTACGGCCGGGCGGCGTCGTGAGGCTCGCGGTCGTGGGGGCGAGCGGCCGCATGGGCCGCGCGGTCGTGCGGCTCGCCCGCGAGGCCGGCGACGACGTTGTCTGCGCTGTGGGTACGGCCGACGTGGGCCGCGACGTCGGCGAGCTCGCGGGCGTGGGGCCGCTTGGCACGTGCGTGGTCGACGGCCTCGCGGCGCTCGAGAGCGCGCGCGTCGACGCGGTGATCGACTTCTCCGGCCCGGCGGCGACGCTCGCGCTCGCGCCGATCGCGGCGGCGGCGGGGCTCGCGCTGGTCAGCGGGACGACGGGGCTCGGCGACGAAGGACGCGCAGCGCTCGACGGCGCCGCCGCGCGCGTCCCGGTCCTCTGGGAGCCCAACATGAGCCTCGGCGTCCACGTGCTCGCCGGCCTCGTCGAGCAGGCCGCCCGCGCGCTCGCGGAGTGGGACGCCGAGATCGTCGAGACGCACCACCGCGCGAAGGTCGACGCCCCGAGCGGCACGGCGCTGCGCCTGGCCGAGGCGGTCCGGCACGCGCGCGATCGCGCGAGCCCGCTGGTGCACGGCCGGCAAGGGTGCCCCGGGCCTCGCGCGTCCGGCGAGATCGGCATGCACGCGCTGCGCGGCGGCGACGTGATCGGCGATCATGCGGTGCACCTGCTCGGCGGCGGCGAGCGCCTCGAACTCGCGCACCGCGCGACCCACCGCGACGTCTTCGCGCACGGCGCGCTGCGGGCCGCGAGGTGGATCGCTGGGCGCGCGCCGGGCCGCTACGGCCTGCGCGACGTGCTCGCCTCGGCGTGAGGCGAGCGTAGAACCTAGAACGTGATTCGCAAACCGAGGGCGCCGCCCTTGGGGCCGAGGGTCGGGACGACGTCGACCGCGGCGCGCTGCGGCGCCTTCTGCGCCGCGCTGCCCGCCGGGGCGGAGCCCTCCGACGACGACTTGTCTGTCAGCATGAGCACCACGCCGGTGGCCACGAGCCCCGCGCCGACGATGCCGAACGTCCAGCCGAGCGCCGACGCCGTCTGCGCGTCATGGCTCAGGTGGCAGGCGTCCTGCGCGGCGGCGTTGATCTGCGTGGCGCACACGTCCGTGATGCTCCTGGGCACGCTCTGGCGGTCGGAGTTGCTCTGGTTGCTGTCGCTGATCCACTGGGCCGTCTCGACGCCGCTCGCGATGAGCAGCCCGCCGCCCACGACGAGCGCGCCGTACTCGAGGACCTTGCGGACGGGGAAGCCCCCGTGCGTCGCGCCGTCCGAGGCCGGGGCAGCCGAAGGCGACAGGCCAAGGGTCAGCTCCTGCTCGCCGCCCGCCTCGACGTTCGCCTGCTGCGGCGCTGCGTCGAAGCCCGGGACGCGCACCGCGATCGTGTGTGCGCCTGCCGTCGCCTCGACGCGGGCGACGCCGCTCTCGAGCGTCCCTTTCTCGGCGCCGTCGACGAGCACGCGACCCCCGCCGCTTCCGGCGTGGACGACGATCGTGCCGGTCGCGCCGGTCGTGCTGCCGGCGCCGGTGAGCTTGCCGAAGACCTGGCTGGCCACGGCCCGGAGCGACTCGTCGCCCGCGTCCTTGAGGTTGTCGCTGTACGACTGGGTGACGTCGGCGTCACCTTTGCCGCGCGTCCACAGGTGGATGTCGGCGGTCACCTCGCGGCGGTGGCCCTTGGCGAGGGTGCCCCAGACGAAGTGGTCGGCCTTGAGCTGATCGCCGATGCGCTGGAGGCACCCGGCGTCCGGCTTCGGGGGGCACTTGAGGGCGATGGAGAGCGTCTCGAACGACTGCGGCGTCTCGAGCAGCGACCATCCCGACGCCTGGCGCACCCTCGAGCGAAGGGCTTGCGTGAGGGCGTCGGCCTGGTCGTCCGAGTCGTCGGTCGACACCGAGAGGACGTAGACCGGCTGCGCCTTGGCGTTCGGTGCCTCTGCGCGGGCCACGCCGGCGAGGGTGAACAGGACGGACGACGTTGCGAGAGCCGAGAAAGCGAGGCGAGAGGCGCGCATGTCGCCCGGTAGAGTATCAGAAAGGGCCCATGCGCATCACAGGCGGCACGCTCCGCTCGCGGCAGCTCCAGGCCCCCCGGGGGCAGGCGACGCGGCCGACCTCGGACCGGGTGCGCGAGGCTCTGTTCGGGATCCTGGGCGCCACGGGCGTGCTGCGGGGCGCGCGGGTGCTCGACCTCTACGCCGGCACCGGGGCGCTCGCGATCGAGGCGCTCTCGCGCGGCGCGGCCCACGCCACGCTCGTCGAGTCGTCGCGCGAGGCGCTCGCGGCGCTGCGGGCGAACGTCGAGGCGCTCGGGCTGCGCGCCGTCACATCCATCGTCGTGGGCAGCGTCGAGGCCACCCGGTCGCGCGTCGCGCGCGAAGGTCCGTTCGACCTCGTGCTCGCCGATCCCCCGTGGGCCCTGGTCGACGAGGGCGGGCCGTCCGAGGCGCTGTCGGCGCTCGCCCGGGCCGGAGCCCTGTCGCCCGACGCCGTCGTCGTGCTCGAGCACGACGCGCGCTCGGCGCCGCCGCAGCCGCGCGCGCTCGAGCCCATCGACAGGCGCCGGTACGGCGACACGGCCCTCACCCTTTACAAACCCGCTATACTCCCGCCGCCTCGCCCCGTCGGGCAGGGATCCCCTTCCGAATGAGCTCACCTCAAAGCATCCCCCCCGCGGGCGTCCCGGAGTCGGGCGGCAACGCAAAGTACGCGATCGTGGCCCTGCTCCTCGTGCTCGGCGCCGGAGGTCTCTTCTACTGGCGTAGCCGGGGTACGCAGGAGCCCCCGCCGCCTCCGCCCGCGCCCGTGGCCAGCGCGTCGGCGGCGGCCACCGCGACCAACCCGCTGCTCGACGACATCCCCCCGCCTCCGCCTGCCGACACGACGCCCGAGGCGGGCGGCCCCAAGGTCGTCTACGTGGCGGCGGGGGGGGGCTGCGAGGGCAAGTGCGTCGGGACCGCGCCGCCCGAGCTCGGGCAGGCCCTCGCCGTGCGCGGCAACCAGGCGCGCCGCTGCTACAACCAGGCGCTCGCGCAGGACTCGACGATCAAGGGGCACGTGAGCATCGCGGTGCGCATCGGGCCCTCGGGCAACGTGTGCTCGGCCAGCGTCGCCGGCAACGACATGGGGACCCCCGCGGTCGCCAACTGCGCGGCGAACATCTTCCGCACCGCCGGCTCCTACCCGGCCCCGCGCGGAGGGTGCGTCGACGCGACGGTCCCCCTCTCGTTCGTCCCGATGGGGCAGTGATAGGCTGACGGGCGCATGATCGCTTCTCGCCTCTGGGCCCCCGCCCTGCTCGCCGTCCTGGCCTCCGCGACCGCGTGCACGTCGGGCACGACGCCCATCTGTTCGCCCGACGCCCAGGCCACCGACGACGGGGGGTTCGTCCCGTGCGGACCTCCCGCGCTTGACGCGACGACGGACGTCTCGCTGGTCGACGGGCCTTCGGCGTTCGACTCGGGCGCCCCCGAAACGGGCAGCGGCGACGCCGGCCGCGACTGACGGTTTCTCGGCCCGGGGCGGGATGGAATGGTAGGTTGAGGCCATGACTCAGGCGACGTCCGCGCGCGGTGCTGCGCGCTCCTTCGCGATCGTCGTTTCGTTCGCCACGGTCGTCCTGGTCGCCGCGGCGTGCACGCTCGCGGGACGCGCTGACGGCGAAGCCTGCATCAAAAGCGGAGACTGCCTGTCCGGGCTCTGCGTGCAGATGGTGTGCGCGGCGCAGCCCCCGCTCCTCGACGCTGAAGCCAAGGGCGGCGACGCCGCGACGGGCGACGACGGCGCGGCCGGCGACGCGACCACCGACACGGGCAGCGCGGGGAGCGACACGGGATCGCCGGTCGAGTCGGGCACGCCCGAGGCGGCGGCCGACACCGGGGCGGGCGCGTCCGAGGCAGGCAGCGACGCCGGCACGAGCGACGCCTCCGCGGATTGACGCAACGCCGCGGCGTCCTGCTCCGCGTCGCGTACGACGGCACGGAGTTCCACGGCTGGGCCTCCCAGCAGGGGCTGCGCACCGTCCAGGACACGCTGCACGGAGCGGTGCTCGCGCTCGATCCGCGCGCCAGCGCCCTGCGAGGCTCGAGCCGCACCGACGCGGGCGTCCATGCCGAGGGCCAGCTCGTCGCGTTCGACACGGACAGGGACATCCCGGCGCGCGGCTGGGTGCTGGGCGTCAACCAGCACCTGCCCGACGACGTGGCCGTGCGCGAGGCGCGCGCGGTCCCGCATTCCTTCTCCCCGCGCTTCGGCGCGCGCGGCAAGCGCTATCGTTACCGGATGCTGCTCGACGTCGTACGGGACCCGGCGCTCCGTGCCCGCGCCTGGCGCATCCCGGAGCTCGATCTCGACGCCGTCGCCCGTGAGGGGCGCGACGCCGTCGGGACGCACGACTTCGCGGGCTTCCGGTCCTCGTCGGACGAGCGCAGCGAGACGGTCCGCACCCTCACGCGCGTCGCCGTCGAGCGCGAGGCCAACCCGCGCCTCGTCGCCGTCGTCGTCGAGGGCTCGGCGTTCCTGCACAACATGGTGCGCATCCTCGTGGGGACCCTGGTGGACGTCGGTCGCGGGCGCTTGGCCGCGGGGGCGATCGCCCGCACGCTCGCGGGCCGGGACCGGCGGCTTGCCGGGACGACCGCGCCGGCGCACGGGCTGACGCTGGAGCGCGTGGACGTCGCGTGGCCCGAGGGGACGGGCGAGCCGTGGCCGCCCTGAGCCGGCCCGCGTGCATCACCGTGCGCGCGGCCCTCCCGGGCGAGGGAGGCGACGTCGCGGCCCTCTGGCGCGAGCTCTGGGACGCGCACGAGGCCTGGGGCGGATACCCCGGCACGCGCGACGCGCGCGTCTACGCCCGCCTCGCGCAGCGCATCGACGACGACGCGCGCGTGCGCGGCGGGCACCCCGTCATGGGCCGGCACGTGCACCTGGTGGCCGACCGGGGCGGCAGGCCGTGCGGTCAGGTGGAGGGCTGGTTCGAGCGCCACGGCGTCGACCCCGCGACGCCGTTCACCTGCGAGGTGCGCTCGCTCATCGTGGCCCGGCACGGCCGCGGCCTGGGAGCGGGGCGCGCGCTGCTCGCCGAGCTCGCGGCGTGGGGGCGGCAGCTCGCGGCGGGGGCGCCGTGCGTGCTGGCGGCCGAGGTGCTCGAGCCCAACCCGGCGCACGCCTTCTACGCCGCCATGCCCCAGGACGATCCCAACCACAGACCACCCGTCGTCCTCGCCTACCTCGAGAAGAACATCGCCAAGGCGGAAGCCGAACTCCGC
>JAJYCT010000202.1 GCA_021778125.1 Myxococcales bacterium | reverse complement strand
GGGCGGGCTCGGGCGGCCGTCGTGGCCCGCGGGGCGCGGGCTCCGCGGCGCCCGCGCAGCCCGACGCGCCGGAGGCCAAGACGGTGTGGGTCATGCGGGGCGGCGCCCCGCAGCGCGTCGACATCCACACGGGCCTGACCGACGGCACGGTTACCGAGGTGGTCGACGGCCTTTCCGAAGGCGATCAGGTGGTCGTCGACGTCGACGGCACGACGGCGGGCGCGGCGTCCTCGGCCCCGCGCACGTCGATGCCTCGCATGTTCTGAAGGGGCGCCGTGGGCGAACCGGTCATCGACCTCACCGACGTCACCAAGGTCTACCCGACCGGCGACGTCTCGCTGCGCGCGCTCGACGGGGTGACGCTCCGGGTCGGCGAGGGCGAGTTCGTGGCGATCATGGGGTCGTCGGGGTCGGGCAAATCGACCCTGATGAACATCGTCGGGTGCCTTGATCGCCCGACGGGGGGCACGTACATCCTGGCCGGACGGCGCGTGTCGGGCATGAGCCGCGCGGAGCTGGCGCGCGTGCGCAACCGCGTGGTCGGCTTCGTCTTCCAGCAGTTCAATCTCCTGTCGCGCACGAGCGCGCTCGAGAACGTGGAGCTGCCCCTCGAGTACGCCGGTGTCGCGGGGCGCGCGCGGCGCAAGCGCGCGACCGACGCCTTGCAGCGCGTGGGCCTCGGGCAGCGCCTGCACCACCACCCGAACCAGCTCTCCGGGGGCCAGCAGCAGCGCGTGGCGATCGCGCGCGCCATCGTGAACGACCCGAAGGTCATCCTCGCCGACGAGCCCACGGGGGCCCTCGACTCGCGCACCAGCGTCGACGTGATGGCGATCTTCCAGGGCCTCTGGCGCACGGGGATCACCGTCGTGCTCGTGACGCACGAGCCGGACATCGCCGAGTTCGCGTCGCGCGTCGTGACGATGAAGGACGGACGGCTCCTCTCGGACGTGCGGCAGGAGCCGCGCGCGGCGGCTCCGGCGGCCGGGGAGCCCTCGTCATGAACCCGCTCAACTCGTTCCGCGTGGCGCTGCGGGCCATCCTGCGCAACAAGCTGCGCAGCTTCCTCACGACGCTCGGCATCGTCATCGGCGTCGGCGCGGTCATCGCCATGATGGCCATCGGCGCCGGCGCGAAGGCACAGGTCGAGCAGGCGTTCGCCGCCATGGGCACCAACGTGCTCATCGTCCTTCCCGGCTCGACCAGCGCGGGCGGCGTGCGCGGCGGCTTCGGCTCCATGGCCACGCTAACGTGGGACGACCTGGACGCCATCCGCACCGAGGTGGCGACGGTCAAGCGCGCCGCGCCCTCGCTGCGCGCGAGCCTGCCCGTGGTCAGCGAGGATCAGAACTGGACGACGAGCGTGACGGGCACGTCGCCCGAGTACTTCGACATCCGGACCTGGCCCATCGCGCTCGGGACCGCCTTCACGCAGAGCGACGTCGACGGCGGCGCGAAGGTCATCGTGCTCGGCCAGACCGTCGTCGACAAGCTGTACGGGCCCAACGCCAACCCGGTCGGGCAGACGGTCCGCGTGGGCAGCACGCCGTTCCAGGTGGTCGGCGTGGTGGCCAAGAAGGGCCAGAGCGCGACGGGCCAGGACTACGACGACGCCGCCTTCATCCCGTTCTCGACGTTCGCGCAGAAGGTCCAGGGCGGCCTCGGCAAGTTCCTCCAGGGGCAGGTCATGGTGGAGGCCACCGGCGCCGACACGACGACGCGCGCGCAGCAGGACATCACGGCCCTGCTGCGCGACCGGCACCACCTCGCCCGCGGCGCCGACGACGACTTCTCGATCCGCAACCTGAGCGAGATCGCCGACGCCAGGCAGCAGGGAACCCAGACGATGACGCTGCTCCTGGCGAGCGTCGCGGCCGTCTCGCTGCTCGTCGGCGGCATCGGCATCATGAACATCATGCTGGTGAGTGTCACCGAGCGGACGCGCGAGATCGGCATCCGGATGGCCGTGGGCGCCGAGCCGCACCACATCCTGACGCAGTTCCTCATCGAGGCGCTGGCGCTCTCGCTGGCCGGAGGGCTCATCGGTGTCGCCGGCGGGATCGGCGCCGCAACGTGGCTCGCGAACCGCTTCCAGTGGCCCGTGCTCCTCCAGCCTGACGTCATCGGCGTGTCCGTCGGGTTCAGCGCGCTGGTGGGCGTTGCCTTCGGGATCTACCCCGCGCGCAAGGCGTCGCGCCTCGATCCCATCGAGGCGCTCCGGTTCGAGTGAGCGCCTCCGCCGGCGATTCAGACCCCGATGAATAGCCGGTGCGCGAAGTTCCGCTCGAGCCTCGCGCGGAGGACCTTGTCCGCCGCGAGCTCGATGTCGTACTCGATGCGCTTGAACTCGAAGCGCTTCGCGTCGGTGTCGTAGACCGTGTAGCTCGCGCGGTTGTCGAAGTCGCGAGGCTGACCGACGGAGCCGACGCTGACGATGTACTTCTTGTCGTCCTCGAGCTCGAAGTCCATCGCGGGTAGCTCCTCGACCGAGGCCTCGGAGAGGGCAAACACCTTGCAAAGGTGCGAGTGCCCGATGAGCGTCAGATGCCCGATGCGATCCCAGATCGACAGGCACTCGCGCGCCTGCTCGGGGGCGAAGATGTACTCGAACTCCTCGAGCCGCACGGGGGAGCCGTGGCACAGGAGCACGCCGATCTCGTCGAGCATCTCCTGGTAGGGCAGGCCCTTGAGCCACGCCATGTTCGTCTCGGACAGGAGCGCGGCGTGGGCGTCGAGCGCGTGGCGCGCGGCCTCGTAGTAGTAGGAGTAGTCCATGCGACCACTGACGGCCGCGTCGTGGTTGCCGAGGATGGTCTTGCGCGCCATCTCGCGCACCAGATCGGCGCACTCGTTGGGCGAGCCTCCGTACCCGACCGTGTCGCCCAGGCAGTAGTGGACGTCGATGCGCTCGCTCCGGTACGCCTCGATGACGGCGCTGAGGGCCTCGAAGTTCGCGTGGACGTCGCTGAAGATCCCTAGGCGCATCCGTTCTCCAGGCTGGGACTCGTGCAGTAGCACGACCGGTACGTTCGGCTCGTGCCTAGCTTGCGCGCGGCAGCGTTTCAGCTTACGCCGCTTCCGTGCCGGTTGATGAGCGGAAAGAGACGGACGACGTCGCGGGGGCGGCGACCGCGGCCGACGAGCACGGGCCCACGCGGGAGCCACAGCCGGCATCCGACCCCGACGCCATCGCAGACGCCCCGCCGCGCGTGGCCGAGCTTGCGGCCGCGTGCGTGCGCTTCGTCGCGCAGCGCTACGGGGTGATGCTCGACTTCACGCCGGAGACGCTCAGCCTCGTCGACCAGTGGCTGCGTGACGCCCGGAAGGAGCTCGCCGTGCGCCCCGAGATCGAGCCGATCGTGGCGTCGGCCGCGGGCGCGTACCTAGGCGAGGTCGTGCGACGCGAGTACGGCGGCCGATGGTTCGTCGAGGGCGACGAGAGCGGCTGGCGCCTGTACCTGTCGACGGTCTACTGCGCGTTCAACCCCGTGGGCATGGCGCGCGAGGCTCTGCTGCTCGGCGAGGCCGAGGGCTGGCACGCCCACTTCGAGCTCGATCCCGGCGAACGCGAGGGCGTCGAGGCGAGGCTCGCCGCCCTCCCCGAGGTGAGCGACGACGAGTACTACGCCCCGAGCACCCGCTACGACGTCGTGAACATCGTCGTCGAGGCGCTCCGCGAGGGCCTTCGCTCGCGCGGCCTCGGCGACGTGCGCTTCGCGCCCGAAGACTACGAGTAGACGCGCGCGCCGAAGGGCGAGTCTCAGGCGTCTCCCCGGAGAAGCGCCGCGAGCGCCCGGCAAGCGTCCACGGTCGTGAAGATACCGACGACCTTGTGGCCCTGCATCACGACGGTCGAGCCGTACTTGTGGGCGGCCATCTCGCTCGCGACCTCGCCGAGCGGCGCGTCCGGCGCGACCGCATAGACCGCAGTCGCCATCGCGTCGCCCGCAGTGACGAGCTGGGCGGCGTCGTCCCGGGCGACGTCGGCGAAGCGAACGTCACGATCGGTCAGGATGCCGACCAGCCGCCCCCCGTGGAGCACGGGCAGGTGGCGCACGTCGTGCTCGCGCATCAGGGCTTGCGCGCGCGACAGCGGCTGCTCGGCCCCGATCGAGTGAGGTGAGCGGGTCATATACTTCTCGACGGTGATCGGGGCCGTCCACATGCTCCCTGACGGAGCAGCGTCCGTGCCGGGCACCCCGGGGGGCCAGGGCGGCGGATCTGCGCCGCGAGCCCGCCCGGAGCGCGGGGAAGGTTGCGTGAGGGCGCAGGCGTTGCGCCGCGGCTTGCCCGAGGACGGACCCGTCGTAGAGTGCGTACCGGAATCGTGAGCGCCCGCTCGTACATCCTGGCCAACGTGATCGCGACCCTCGTGGGCTTCGCCCTCGTGGTGAGCGGCGCGTGGGTGGCCTGGGCCTGGAGGTTCCCGGGCGACGCCTTCGTCGCCGTGGTCCTTGCGGTGCAGGGGGGGCTGCTGATGCTCGACCGCTGGCCCTCGGAGAACGATCCTTACTTCCTGCACTTGCGTCGCAAGGACCGGATGATGTCGGAGACGGTCGCCGACGATCGGCCGGCGAGCCCGGTCCGCAGTGCGAGCGAAGTGATCGCCACGTTCTGGGCCTGCGACTACCTGCCCGTCACGCCGCCGCCCGGCTGGTCGACGCCCGTGACGTCGAGGCGAGCCGTCGGCACGTGGCTCGTCACCGCCGACGGCGGCGAGGACCTGCAGGTGCAGATGGACATCCGAGGCCAGCGCGCGCCGGTGGTGCGCGTGGTCATCCTGCCGCCCGAGGGCACGACCGAGCCGACGAGCGACGCGCGCTGCAGGGAGATCCTTCGACACCTGCGCGTCGCGGGGCAGTGGTTCGAGCTGCTGGTGCAGCCGGACACGCCGGAGCGCAAGGTCTCCTCGATGCGCGTCTGGCTCGGCGCCGACTGGTCCCTGGTCCCGAAGCTCGAGAGCGGCCGCATCGACAAGCTTCCCGAGCTTCCCGAGACGCGGCCCCTGCCGACGATGACCGAGGAGCTCCGCAGGCACCTGCCCGAGAAGCTCCCGTCGGGCTGGTCGGTCCCCATCGCCCTGCGCGACGACGACGGCTGGATGTTCCAGACCGAACGGTTCCTCGTCGTCGTGGGCCTGCGCGCCGTACGCGAGCACGCGCGCCTCGTCGTCTCGCTGGTGGCCGACGGCGAGGAGGAGCTGGACCGGAAGCAGGCGGCGCAGGTGCTGCGTCGCTTCCGCTACGTCCGCGAATGGGTGCCCGAGGACGCGGGCGACACTCCCGGGACTCACACGTACTCGGCCGTGCCCGTGCAGCCGGGGATGGCCCCTGCGCGCGAAGGTCAGCCGCCCTCGAGCGTGCGAAACTAGCCCGTGGTCGCAGGCATCGAGGGCCGCGTGGGAACGAAGCGGGGCAAGGCGCGCAAGCGCGGATCGCGCGAGGCCGTCGGTCTGACGCACGACAAGGTACGGCGCGAGGCGCTCCGGCTCATCGACCGCGAGGGCCTCGAGGCGTTCAGCACGCGCAAGCTCGGCCGCGCTCTGGGGTGCGAGGCGATGGCAATCTACTGGTACTACCCGAGCAAGGACGCCCTGCTCGACGCCGTGGTCGACCTACTGGTGGAGGAGATCGTGCCGGCCACACGGCACGAGATGGACGACTGGGTCGAAGCCCTGCGGCGCGTCGCCCACGCGTACCGAGGCATCGCGCGCACTCATCCCCGGGCGTTCCCGCTGCTGGCGACGCGGAGGTTCGCGACGCCGGGCACCTTCGCGTTCCTCGAGCACCTCTTCGAGCTCGCGCATCGCCAGGGCATCCCGGACCGCACGGCGGCCAGGTTCTTTCGCGCCGTCAGCGGCTACTGCAGCGGTGTAGCGCTCGACGAGCGGGCCGGGGACGACGGGGGACCGGACACACGGGTGGCTGCCCTTCACGCCGGGTTCCCGCGCGTGGCCTCGGTCTCGCGCTGGCTCGAGGCGCGACACGACGACGCCACCTTCGCCTTCGGCCTGGAGATCCTGCTCGACGCCCTCGCCGGTGCGGCGTCCGGGGCCCGGTAAGAGCAGGGCGCTCGTTGGGCGACGGAGCGAGGGCGCAGCGCGTCATGGACGCCCAGCGGCGAGTCGTGCTTGCGTCCCGACGTTTACGGTGTAAAACGCCGCGGGTGCACCTCCTCGCCGCGGCCGTCGTCCTCGCGCTCGCGACGCCCGCCGCGGCGACCGAGCCGTGGTCCGACGCCGACCCGGCCGCGCCCCCGGAGCGGATCGTCCTGTCGCCCGGCTCGCACGTGGGGTTCCGCGGCGCCGCCGAGTACCGCTCGCAGCTCGTGAGCGTCACGCCGCTCGACCTCGCGAGCACCCAGGACGCCGACTACGAGGTCATCGAGCAGCGCCTGCGCCTCGACGGGACCGTCGACTACGACGACAAGGTCCGCATCACGACGTCCGTCGACGCCCTCAACGGCGTGCTGTGGGGTGACAACGGGACGCGTGGCACGGACCCGGAGCCGACGTCGGGAGCCGCAGTCGCGACGAACAACCCCAACGTCGCGACGTCGTGCATCACGCTGCGGCCCGGCGCGGTCCCGACCAACGCGTCGAGCTACCACATGGGCCTCTGCCCCGGCGACGCGGTGACCATGCGGCGGCTCTACGGCGACCTGATGACGCCCGTGGGTCTCCTGCGCATCGGGCGCCAGCCCTTCACCGAGGGCGCCTCGATCGCCGTGAACGACGGCGACGGCCGCCGGAACCGCTTCGGCGTGTCCGGCATCGGCAACAGCGCGGATCGCGTGCTGTTCGCGACCAAGCCCCTCGAGGCGCTCAGGCCCCGCGACGAGCGCGACCCCTCGCTCGCCCGGGGGATGTTCCTCATCCTGGCCTACGACCGCCTGGTGACGGGCGAGCCCATGGACCTGGGCCAGAACCTGCACGACTGGATCACGGCGATGCGCTGGCTCGTGCCGAAGTTCCGGGGCGGCGGGGACTTCGAGGCTCGGCTGTTCCACGCCTACCGGTGGAGCGACGCGAACAACACGAGCGTGTCCGCGTTCGGCGGTCGCCTCATGTCCCGCGTCGGCGAGGTCTCCGCGGGCGTCGAGACCACGGCGATCGTCGGCTCGACGAGCGAGATCAGCGAAGCGTTCCACGTCATCAACGACGATCCGGTGGTCTCGCAGCCCATACGGCAGCTGGGGGCGCGCGGCGTCGTCCGCTGGGACCGTCCCCTCTACTCGCTCTACTTCGAGACGGACTACGCCTCGGGCAGCTCCGATCCGTCGACGCGCGCCCCGCTCACCCAGTTCCGCTTCGCCGAGGACACGAACGTCGGGCTGATCATGTTCAAGCGCGCGCTCGCGTACCAGAGCGGGCGCGCGGCGGCGGCGGGCGTCGCGCTCCTCCAGCAGCTCGGGGCGACGTCGTTCCCGGTCGAGTCGATCGACACGCGCGGCTCGTTCACCAACGCGGTCGCGCTGTTCCCGCAGATGGACGTGCGGCCCCTGCCCAGGCTGCTCTTGCGGGGCGGCGTCCTCGTCGCGTGGTCGCCGGCGAAGGTCATCGATCCGATCGCGTCGCTGCAGCGGCGCGGCAACGTCCCCTCCAGCGAGCTGCTCGTGAACTACGTCGGCGGCAGCGCCGACAACCGCTACTACGGCACGGAGCTCGACGGGCGCATCCAGTACCGGATGTTCGACCACTTCGAGGCCGACCTCGAGGGCGCGGTCCTCTTCCCGGGCGGCGCTCTCGCCGACGTCAACGGCGACGCCGTGCGGAGCTTCCTCGTGCAGGCCCGCGGCACGTTCTTCCTGTGAGGTCCCGGATGAAGACGGCTCCGTCGCTCGCCCTCGCCGCTTTTCTGCTCGCGCCGTCGGTCTCCTGCGAAACGTACGAGCCGCCGCCCGACGTGGCGGTCGAGAGCATGACGAACGGCGTCCTCGCCGACCCGCGCGCGCCCCTCTCCATCGACTTCGGCATGCCGATCGACGAGAGCTCCGTGCGCCTCACGGTCGCCTTCTACGACGTCGACGGCGATGGCAACCTCCCCGACGAGCGGACGCCCCCGCAGCCGCTGCGCGTCGTGCTCCGGCACGATCCGGTGGACGGCGACTACGCCGTGACGCCGTCGTTCGTCGACGGCGACCAGACGCTGCGCCTCGCGCCCATGGGGGCGATGCCGGTGGGTCCCAAGCTCGTCCTGCTGGTGGACCCCGGGCTTCGCTCGCAGGACGGTCGCGAGCGGCACTACCGCACCCGCATCCCGTTCTCGTACGAGGTGAAGTGCGCGCCGACCGCGCGCCCCACGCAGTTCCAGAGCGGCGCGTACTTTCTGCTGCTGCAGGTGGAGAAGCCTCTCGGGACGCAGATCCAGCTCTTCGGCGCGATCGACGTCGACCGCACCAGCGGCGCCTTCGTCGGGCAGTTCACCAAGGCCCGGCGCAACCCCAGCCAGCAGTGCCCCGAGCCGTGCGGCGCGGCGGATGCGTGTCGCCTGCTGCCTGCGCCGGCGTGCGTGCCGCCGTCGACGGCCGCGGGCACCGTCGACGAGTACCCGGACTGGGTGCCCAACCCGACGCCGCCGACGGGCTTCTCGTTCGAGGTCCACGGCTGCCTGGTCGACGACGGGACGGCGACCGACATGCTCACGCAACCGGCGACGATGATTGTGGAGCAGCCCGCCGTGACCGTCCAGGGGCTGACGATGACCGCGCAGTTCGCGCCGGGAGCCGACGGCGTCGTCCGCGCCACGGGCAGCCTCACCGCGGACGCGACGCTGCTCGGCAAGGGCTCGCTCGGGCCGGGCAGCGGCACGATGACCTCGCGTCGGGTCCCGCCGGGTCAGACGCCGGCGGGCCTGCCGCAGCCCCCGGCCCTCGCAGATGCAGGCGCGCCTGCCGCCGAAGGAGGGACCCCGTGAGCACACCGCTTCGCTTCACGTCACTCGCCGATCTCGCCCGGCTGCCCTGGTTCCGTCTCGACGACGCCGGACGGCTCGTCCTCCGGGACCCCAGCGTCGGCCCGATCGCCGACCTGCACACGCACCTGGCGCTGGCGTACGTGCGCCCGATGAGCGTGAATTTAGGGGCGCTGCACGCCGAGACGAAGCACTACCTGCCCTCGTGCTGCGAGCTCGACCTCGACCTCTATGCCAACCGCAACATCCCGCCCGACGCGCTCGCGGAGCTCAAGCGCGATCTGACACTGCGGAGCCTGGGCCCCCGCGGGATGCGGGCGACGCACACGGTGCCGAACCTCGTCCGCGAGATGGGCGAGATGGGCATCCGCGCGTCGCTGCTCTTGCCCATCGACTTCCCGGTCCTCTCGCAGAACGCGAGCGTCGCGCTCGGGGAAGCGAAGAAGGAGCCGAGGCTGCTGAGCCTCGGCTCGGTCCACCCGTACGCGTCCGACCCCGAGCGCAGGCTCGACGCCCAGCTTGCGCAGGGGGCGCTGGGTGTCAAGATGCACCCCGCCGTGCAGCTGGTGCGCCCCGACGCGCGCCGCGCCCAGGCGCTCTACCGCATGTGCGCGGCGCGCGACATGCTCGTGCTCTGGCACTGCGGGCCGGTGGGCATCGAGGGCCGCCTGCCGCGCTACCTCTCGCAGGTGCGCTTCTACGAGCGCCCCATCCGGGAGAACCCGCGCACGAGGTTCGTGCTCGGGCACTCGGGGGCCCTTCAGTTCGAGCAGGCCCTCGAGCTGCAGCGCCGCTACCCCAACGTCTGGCTCGAGACGTCGTCGCAGTCTCTCTCGAGCCTTCGGCGCATGGTGGAGCGCGCCGATCCCGACCGGATCGTCCACGGCTCGGACTGGCCGTTTTACCACCCGGCGATCTCGATCGCGAAGATCCTCATCGCGACCGAGGGCAAGAAGGAGCTCCGGCACAAGATGCTCTGGGGCAACGCGGCGGCGCTCCTCGGGATCGACAGGAAGAAGCAGCAGGGCAGGAGGGCGTCATGAGCAGCGTGTTTCCCGAGCAGGGCCTCGGCCGGAGCGACGTCCTCGCCGAGCTGGCCGACGCGCGGGCGGGCGATCTGGCCGCTGACGGTCGGGCGTTTGCGTTCGTCTACGACGCCGGCGAGGAGGCCCGCACCCTGGCGCGCGACGCCTTCGCCGCGTGCATGTCGATCAACGGGCTCGACCCGACCGTGTACCCCTCCGCACGCCGGATCGAGAACGCGCTCGTCGGCGCGTGCCGCGAGCTCCTGCGGGCGCCCGAGGGCGCTGTCGGCACGGCGACCGCCGGGGGGACCGAGAGCGTCATGCTCGCGGTCAAGAGCGCGCGCGAC
>JAJYCT010000201.1 GCA_021778125.1 Myxococcales bacterium | reverse complement strand
GAGCGAAGCGCGCGGTGCCTGCGGCCGTCTCGATGGGAGCGCTCTGATAGCCGCGGAGGCTCAACCGGAAGCTCGGGGCCAGCGGCGAGGGACTCGACAGGCCGAGCTCGACGAAAGCGTCCAGCCCCGGGGTGAGCGCGGGCGCCAGACCCCCGGAGCCAACGGCGTGACCGCCGGCGGCCAGGTGCCATGCCGGCGCAGGGCCGCGCCGAGCTTCCGGGGCGGCCTGGTGGTGGCGGGGCCAGCGCTGGGGGGCGACGCTTCCGAGGGCGGCCCGGTGGGTGCGGGCGCAATGCGCGAGAGCACGGCATGGGGATCGATGGCGAGCGCCGCGATGACGGCAAGCGGCGGGCCGTTGGGAGCGGCGGCGCGAACGCCCAGGAAGCTCGAGCGCGCGCTGATGCCCGCACGGCGTCCGGCGCTACAGCCGGAACCGTCGACACTTGCACGAGACGGCTACCGCCGGGGTGCGCCCCCGACTCCATGTCCTGCGGCGCGTCGCCACCGGCACGCCGATCGCCCTGGCTTGTACCCGGTAGGAATGCGCCTCGAACGGCGCGCCGCAGGCGCACCGCACCCGCGCCTGGGCCTCAACGATATCCGTCTCAGGGCCCACGCCGAGCACCTTCCGGATCTTCGCTGCGAGCTTCCGCCTCTGCTTCACCGTTGCCTGATTCTCGACGTCGTCGACCGCCCGCGTCTTCATCACCACGTGCTCGACGACGTCTCGTGACTGGACCCCCTCCCGCCGCGCCAGGCGCAGCACAGCAGCCAACATCCGGCGGAAACGGTCGGACGCGGCGTTCGGCAACTTGTCTCCGGCGCGCCATAGCCGGTCTTCCGGTTCGCCTCGATCGAGCAACTGGCAAGTGAGCTCGCCCCGCCACCTCTCGCCTCGTTCCTGCGCGTCGATCGCCATCCGCGCGAGCGCCAGGAGCGCGCCCTCGAGGTGGATGTATGCGACCACCTCCGGTACGGCGCCCGAGCGCTCGAGGCGAGCCGTCCAGATCGGTCTCCCGGCGCGGCGCCAGGGGCGCAAGCGCTGGAACGCGCGCTCACCCGCCGCTCTCAAGCGTGCTTGCTCGCTCGACTCGCTCATGCGTGGTTCTCCACCAGGACCATCATCTCCTCCTCGCTCCTCTCCTCACCACCGCGTGTTCTCGGGCATCATCGCGGGGAGCCCTTGCGGAACCCCTGCCGCGCCATCGGCATCCGGCAGAGGGTCCTCCCGCCGTCCAGTGGCGCCCCGTCGTCGGGCGTGAGCGCCGCCAGCTGGGCCAGCTGCACCTCCTGGCGCGCGAGCCTCGCCGCTCGCGTGAGCGTCGCGCCGAGGTGCTCGGCCGCTCCGGGCGGCAGATCGAACGCCTCGCCCGCGCGCTCGATGACGACTCGACCCGCCTTCACTTCGACCCGCACGACCTCGGCCGCCCGATCCGGGTCGCGGCTCGCGTCCGCTCCGACGTGCTCGCCCCCCTCGAGCAACTCGGGCGGGACCAGGCAGACGATGTGCGATCCGCAGCGGCACCGCCTCTGCTCGTAGACCTCGACGCGTCCGCCGTTCTCTGCCTCGACGCGGTAGACCTTCGCGCCCGGGAGCGCGAGCCAATCCGCGTACGTGTACGTCGCGCCGCACGCGCACGACCTCCCGATTTCTGCGTCCATGGCGTCCACCTCCAGCCGCGCGCGACCCTCTCGCGCACCGCGTGGCGCGTCGGACGTTCCTCCGGCGCGCAGCGCGATACGCGAGCCTATCGCTTGCGCTTGCCGGCCGCGGTGGGCTGGGCCGCGTGCTCCTCGCGGAGCACGTCCATCCCACGACGGATCGCCATGCGCAGCGCGTCGGCTCGGGTCATGGTCACCCCCGGCGGACTCAGCTCCCCGGCCAGCGCCTGCGCCTCCTCCAGCCAGTCGGCCGGCAGCAGCAGCGAGATCGCAGTGTCGTTCCCGCTCCTGAGTCGCGGCATCGGAGAATGACCCATGCATCTACTACCTCCCAGGCATCGTAGCGCTGTTTTGATGATACGTATACGATATCTATTACGAGGCTACACGGCAGGAGGGCGGCGGGGCGGGCGCTGGCGGTCGAGCGGCGCCCAGGCGCACGCGCACCCACAGGCTCACGCGCACCGCCTCGCCGCGGGGCTGGGTCAAATTCCGCCGTTTGTTTGGGTTGATGCGCGCTTCATGCTGTCGCCCTCCCCCGGGGTCATGCTGCCGGACCCGCTCGGGGAGCGTGACGCGACCGGTCACTTCGGTCGTCGGTCGCGAGACAGTCGCGGAAGTGGGCGGGGCGCCAAGGACGGAGAGCGCCGCCGCGGCGTGGCGCGCGGATTCGAGGCCAGGCTCACTGGCAGCAGAACGTCACTGGACTCGCCGGACTTGCAGATCCGCTCGGGCTCACGGACGAGGCGGCGCAGGAGCCACCAGACGGAGCCGCGAGGTATCGGGAGTATCCGCCCGGGCCCCAACCGAGGCACGTTCCTGGAAGGCCATAGGTGCCATGCGCGGTCTGGCAGGACGAATCCGAGTAGCTCCCCCAGACGCCTCCACACGCCACGCCTGAAGGTGAGCCGCAGGCGCAGGACGAGCACCCGCGCGTGTCGCTTGCGCTCGCGTACTCGAGGAGCCGGCTGCCGAAGCCCGCGGGGCACATGGCGACATCACTCGCGTTCTCGATGCAGAGCGAGAAGCCCGTGTCGACCGCCGGCATGGATCCCGCAACCGTCGGCGGGCAAGCCTCCACCGTCCGCGTCCAGGTCCGAGGAGGCACGGTCACGCTGGGTTGCGCCTGACAGCTGCCACCACTGGCCGACGGCGCAGACACGTCGTCGGGACCACTCTGGTACGTGCAGGGAGTGATGCCCGATGTGAACGTCCACGCTGAACCGATCGGGTTGTTGCACGTGTTCTGTCCGTTGGACGTGACTTGGACGGAGCAGGCGACGTTCGTCGGGGATCCGCAGGCACAGCTGCAGGTCGCAGGGGCCGCCTGCAGTCCGTCATGAGTGATCGACGGGCCTCCGCTCCACTCGACTCCGCACGCGGGCGGCGTCCCACTTGAGGTCGCGACCTCGACCAGGGTCCAGCCTGGCGGGATCCCACCGTCATTCCCGGAGTCGTTGACGCGTCCGCCGTCGAGATGGCCCGTCGCGTCCCCGCCTGCATCGGCGCCAGCGTCGCCGGTCTGGGAATCTGCCGCCTCGGACGTCCCCTCGACGTCGGCGCCGACGTCCGCAGCTTCGCTGCTCGCGTCACCTCCACCGAGGCCGTCGGTGCTTGCGTCGCCCACGACCAGCGTGTCGAAGCCCCAGATCGTCGAGCACGATGCGAGGAAGACGCTGGCAAGACCCAGGCCCCACGACGTCGCACGGGCTTCGTTGGCGGCTCCCCGGATCACGCCTCATCGTCGCCCGCCGGAGTCCCTCTCCGCAAGCGCATCGTCGCCTTCAAGGCAATTCGTCGCTGCGCGGCCGCCGATACGGTCGGTTCGTGCCTTCCCGGGCCGGCCAGCCGTCGTTGCTGCGCAAGATCGGCGCCCGGATCCGCGCGTTGCGGGAAGAGACGCGCAAGACGCAGGAGACGGTGGCCTGGGCCTGCGACATCCCCAAGGCACACCTGTCGCGCATCGAGCGAGGCGAGCGCCTTCTCTCGCTCCCCGTGGTGTTCTTGCTCGCGCGAGAGCTCGGCGTCGATGCGGCCGACCTCATCGGGTTCAACACGCGGTCGCCGCGGGTCCGGCTGCTCGACGCGGCCCGCAGGGGCGACCGCGAAGGCGTGCGTGAAGCCTTGAAGCGTCTCGGGCTGGCGTAACACCTGACCCGACACGCGCATCGGTAGCCTTCAAGGCACCTCCGGTGCGAACATGAAGCCAGGGGTGAGGGCGACCTGGCGTGACCCTGAACGACGGCGACGGTGGCACGGAGATCATGGACCCGCTGGTCATGCGGGCACGGGCCCGTGTGGGCTCCGTCCTTCACAGCAAGTGGCGCCTCGACGTCTTGCTCGGCGTCGGGGGCATGGCCGCGGTCTACGCAGCCACTCATCGCAACGGCAGCCGCGTGGCCGTGAAGATCCTCCATCCCGAGCTGTCGCTGAACGCGCAGGTCAAGACGAGGTTCCTGCGCGAGGGCTACGTCGCCAACAAGGTGGAACACCCGGGCGCCGTGCTGGTCTCGGACGACGACGTGGCCGAGGACGGATCCGCGTTCCTCGTCATGGAGCTGCTCGACGGCGAGACCCTCGAGGACAGGCGCGTCCGGTCGGGGGGGCAGCTTTCGGAGGACGACGTGCTGTCGGTGGCTGACCAGCTGCTCGACGTGCTGGCGGCGGCGCACGCGAAGGGCGTGATCCATCGCGACCTCAAGCCCGAGAACGTCTTCGTGACCCGCGACGGCCGGGTGAAGGTGCTCGACTTCGGCATCGCGCGCCTGCGAGAGCTGTCGACGGCGAGCACCGCGACCCAGTCCGGGGCGACGATGGGAACGCCGTACTACATGGCGCCCGAGCAGGCGCGCGGCCTCTGGGACGAGGTGGATGGGCGCACCGATCTCTGGGCTGTAGGCGCGACGATGTACCACCTCCTCAGCGGGAGCATGGTCCACGATGGCCGCACGGCGAACGAGGTGCTTCTCGCCGCGATGACCAAGCCCGCGGCGCCGCTCGCGTCTGTCGCGCCCAGCGTCGCGCCCACGGTGACACATTTGGTCGATCGAGCGCTGGCGTTCGATCGCGACGCGCGGTGGCGGGACGCCGCTCACATGCAAGACGCCGTGCGTCACGCCTTCCATGATCGGTTCGGCGCATCGATCGGCACGGCGTCCAGGCTCTCGGTCCCGGCGAACGTCCCGAACCGGACGCTCGCCACGGCGGCCGGCGCGGTGGCTCCGCGGCTGCCCACGACCGGTCAGCCCGTGATGGCCGCATCTCAAGCAGGGCCCGCCGCCTCGATCGCTCGCGCGCGGTCTCCGAAGCTCGTCGCGGGGCTCGTGTTCGGGGGCGCGGTCGTGCTCTCGCTCCTGGTCGTCGCCATCGCGTGGCGCGTCTCCAGCTCCCACCACGCGACGTCCGACGCCACCAGCTCGGCCTCGGCATCGACGGCCGCGAGTGCAGCGCCCGCTCTGGAGACGCGCGCCTCCGGCCCCAGCCCGGCCGTCGTCCCCGTGGTGGCTGCCACCGATCTCCCGACGGCCGGGGGAGTGGCGCCCCCGCCGACGCCAGCGCCCAGTCCGAGCCAGCAGGTCACGGGCGCGGCGCCCGCGCCCGTTGCCTTGCCGACACCGCCCACCGCCCCGGCGCTCCCGACCCCGCTGGCGCCGCTGGCGCCAACGACATCAACGACGACGGCCCCTCCCAACAAGCCCAACTGCAACCCGCCCTACACGGTCGATCCGACCACGGGGCGCAAACACTTCAAGTCGGAGTGCCTATGAGCCCTCGCGTCGTCTCCTCGGCCTTGCTCCTCGGTGCCGCGTTCCTCGCCTGCCCTGCCTCCGCCGCCGATGCGACCAAGGAGCAGTGCATCGCCGCGAACGACCACGCGCAGGAGCTCCGGCAGGCGGGCAAGCTGGGCAAGGCGCGCGAGCAGCTCCTGGTGTGCGTCGCGCAGAGCTGCCCGGGGCCCGTGCGGGAGGACTGCGCCCAGCGGCTCGACGAGCTGGACAAGGCGACGCCGACGATCGTCTTCGAGATCAAGGACGCCTCGGGGAACGATGTGACCGCGGCCACCGTGAAGGTTGACGGTCAGCCGTTCACCCAGGTCGGTGGAGCGGCAGCCCCCGTCGATCCCGGGGAGCACCACTTCGTGTTCGAGGCGACGGGCTCGTCGACGGAGAAGGTCATCATGATCCGTGAGGCCGAGAAGGCTCGCCGCGTCCAGATCGTGCTTGAGGTGGCGCCGCCCCGCGCGCAACCAGGGCTGGCCACCGGCACCGAGTCGCCCCCGGACGGGAGCACGCAACGCACGCTCGGCCTCGTTGTCGGCGGCGCCGGGGTCGCGGGGATCGTCCTCGGGGGTGTCTTCGGCCTCGTGTCGAAGGCGACCTACAACAACGCGTTGCAGAACGAGTGCGGCAACAATCCCGGCAACTGCTCGACCCAGGGCGCTCAGGACGGGCAGAGCGCGCAGTCGCAGGCGACCATCTCGACCGTGGGGTTCGTCGCCGGGGCCGTCTTGCTCGCCGGAGGTGCGGTGCTGTTCTTCACCGCACCCAAGGCGGGCCGCGTCGGGATCGCGCCCACGGTGGGCACGGGAGCCGCGGCACTCAACGTCGTCGGAGCCTGGTGATCCGAGGATCCAAGGTGATGACGCCGGCTGCCAGACAAGCGCTGGCGCGCAAGGCGGGAGGCCGCCCTGGCGTTCTTCCCGGCGTGGTGCTGTGACTCGCCTACCGCCGCTCCTGCGCGCCCCGCGATGGCGCAGGACAAGAGAGCACGCGGTTTCGTCCCTTGGCGTCCCCGAGTGATTTCAAACGGTTGCATTGGTCGCTTTTCGTCGCTCTTCAGAGCTCAAACGATAGACAGCCTGACTCCCTGCACGGCCGCTCGCTGCTAGCGTGATCCCCTTACATCCAGCGCAAGCACGGCGCCTCGGCGAGCCTCCGGAGTCGCGCATACGGTGCCGTTCGCCGCGAGGTCCCCGGAACCCGACGCTCCGGGAACCTCGAACCGGCCCGCGGCTGGTGACCCCGCTCTAGGTTGTTAGGATCACTGCGCTTCCGTCGTGATCACTGCGCCGCCGTGCCCACTATCGCGGCCTGGAACGTCGTCGCCACCGCGGACCCGTTGGCCACGATCAGCGCCACGTCCTGGGCCACGGCCGCCGTGTCGAACGACAGGCGGATGCCGACCGCGGTCTCGACGAACATCTGCGCCGGGAGGGCGACCGAGTTCACCAGCTGCGAGCGGTTTCCCACCTTGATGTCGATGATCGAGAAGAACGGACGGCGAATCCGCTATCAACCTGTTATTACACGATGTTGTCTGGATCGGCAGCCATCCCGCCGTGGACACGGGGGACGATTCAGGGGACGTTTCGAGTTGTGAGGACGCGACGCCCGGTCGATTGGGAAGAACCAGGTGGAGTGTTGCGATGGCCTCGGCCATCTCCTCTAGCGAAGGCTCAGCGTAGTGTTCATCGAGAACGCTCCTTTGCCGATGACCGATGATCGCTCTGATGACCTCGGGCCGCACGCGCTGTGCGCGGAGCCAACTCGAGAGGGTCCTGCGCAACGCGTTCCACGTTACCTTGACCTTCTTCCCACCCGGGAGAACGAAGGCGGACTCCAAACCGCCCCTCTCGAGCATCAGTCGCAACTTCGCCGCAGCCGAGGGCCGCCATAGCTTACCCTTCTGACTCCCCCTGCGGCTGGGAAAGACAAGATCGGCGCCGCACGGGGGGCGACCGAAGACGGCCTCCCAGCCCTCAGCCTCCCACCATCGCAGCCACGTCACGAACAGGGGGTGGAGGGGAAGGTCGCGCGAGCTTGATTGAGTCTTCAGGACGGGCTCGCCACCCTTGTTCAGCTGGATCCTGACCGGCTTCCCGCCTCGCGCGTTGACGACCTGTTGGTGAATCTGCGCGTGGGGAATGGGTTCGCACTGGCGGATCTTCAAGCGCTCGAACGTGAGGCCGTGTTGCTCACCGGGGCGCAGGCCACTGAGCACGGCGCCCAACAGGAGACCGAACCAGATGTCATCCCATGGCAACGCGAGCACAGCCTCGAATGACTCCCGCTCCTTCCAAAATGCGACCTTCCCGCTACCGCCGCGCTTGAGCGGGGCGTACTGCCTCAGCGCCTGAACCACCTCCGGATCGCGCATCGGATTCGCAGTGAGCTGGGCCCACCCTCGCGCCTTCGCGATGTCGAGGAGCCTCCGGAGTGCACTGGCGACCTGGCGCACATGAATCGCCCCAGGCGGACGCCCCCGTGCGGAAGGACGCGTGGCGAGTCCTTCGATCCACTCGACAAGGAACGGTACGGAGAGTCCGCTCTCGACGCGACGATCTCCGAGGTCGACCAGGATGTGGGCGTTCCACGCCGACTTGATGTTGTCCACGATGCCAACGGTCTGGAGTGCTTCAAGTACGCTGAAGAAGGGCGACTCGAGACTGCGCACCGTAGGGTTGGGCACCGCCGCTTGCTGCCCGACGTAGCGAAACGTCTTTTCGATGCGCCTCCACTCCTTCTTCGCGACACGCCGCGCTTCCTTCCTGTCTTCGGGGTTGTCTTGCTTGAGGTCGGGGCGCCCCAGGTCAATACGCGGTCGCGTCATTTTATTTTTCACGGGATCCCAGACGCTTGGCCGCAAGTGCGGGCGCCTCGGCGTTCCGTGCCAGTCGACGGTGAAGCTTCGAGGTCGCGACATCAGGGATTGCCCTCCTCAGGGCCAGACGCGCGAAACGCGCAGGCCCGACCATCCCGAACAGCCGCGCCGCAGGTGACGTGCCGGGGCCCACGCAAGCGCTGCACGCGCCCTGTGCCGCTCAGGTGATGCCTCTCGGTCGGAAGATCCTCAGCCGCTGACGGCCACATCGCGCACTCCTCTTGCCAGAAGGAGCGCGGCGGAGAGGCGCGGCGCTGACACCAGCCACGAGAGTCCGGGTGAAACCGGACTATGTGGGGCCTTGGCAGTTGGTAGGATGATCCGATAGCCGAGTCACGGCAAGGAGAAAAAGACAGAGAGAGAGAAGTCCGAGACGAACGTCGCTTCGACACGATGCGGCTCAGGGTTCGACCCCGATGAGGAATCCGGCCTTGCGAAGCGCTTGGTCCATGCGCTGCCTCGCGCTCTCCTTGGAATGTGCAGAGGCCTTGAGCACGGCCGTGGCGAACAGCCGCGCCACATCTGCTGGCCTCACGTACCAGCTCCTGCCGATCTTGGCTGCGGGGAGGCGCCCGCAACGGATCAGTCGCCGAGCGGTCCTGACACTGACGCCCGGGTACGGGGCGAGCGCGGCAACGAGCGTCAGCAGATGTGGTGCGCTCGAGGAGGGCTCGGGGCGGTCGCTTTCCTGCGATGGCATGGTGGTCTCATTTCGCCCCATTTTCGGTCCCCGGCGCCGGCGGCGGCGGAACCACCCGAAGCCTGGGTCCTCCGCTATCCCGTTGCGACTTCGCAAGACTCGCGTCGAGCAGAACCATCAGCCCGTCACTTTGGCCAGTGCCGGCGCCGCTGATGGCGCCCGGTTGCGTCCCTCCACCTGCCCCCCTCGCCCGGGTCTCTTCAACGCGCTCCGCCGCGCGCCGCTCGGCCCGCTCGAGGGTCGAGCCGCGCGCACGGATCAAGACCCCCCGTACTTCGGTCCGTACCCAGTAGCCCCCCTCCTGACGGCAGATGACGATCCACCACTCCACGCCGCCGTACTTCTCCACCAGCGCGATCAAGGCCTTGAGCATCGGCATCGCTACTCCTCCTCCTCGGAGTCGGAGCTCCCACGCCGAACCTCACCCAAGCGGCCACGCCCGACTGCACTACCCAGCCCCCCGCGCCGGACGCGCCCGCGACCCCGACGGCGATCGGTCCGAGGAGCCCGACCCCCACGTGGCCCGCGCCGGCGCCCGCGGGGTTCGGCCCCGCGGCCGTTGTTTCCAGCTCCGCCGGCGCGCTCGGCCTCGCCGTCCACTCCGCCGGCGCGCCCGATGTCGCCGTCGTCCCCCTCTGCTCCTGCGCCCTCGACCTGACCTTCGCGCACCACCGAGCGCCCGCGCTGGATCTCCCCGGCCTCTCCCCCTCCGCCGCCCTCTCCCTTGAGCTCTCTCTCGACCAGCTCTCCGCCTCCCTCCCCCTCCGGCTCCTCTCCGATCTCCGGCCCGCTCAGAACCTCTCGCACCCGCTCTCCGACGACGCTCGTCGCCCTCAGGATCGACGAGTACCCGTTCTCCCTTACGTGCCACCAGCCATCGTGAAACGACTTCTCGCGGGCGAGGCTCTCCTTGAGCTCTCCGATCTTGCTCGCCACGAGGCCCATGGCGCGGCCGAACTCCTCGCTGCGCAGGAACTCGAACAGCAGCTCCGCCTTCTCGCCCTTGCCCTTGTCCGACACCTGCAGCCGCGACACCGCGAGCATCCCCTCGCGCACGATCCCGACGACCGGCACGACGAGCTCCGGCGCCACGATCACGACGCCGCGATCGACCCAGACCCCCGCCTTCCCTTTCGGGAAGGCGCGCGTGACCAGCACGCCGAACTTCGTGCCGTGAGCCTCCATCGCCCGCTGGGTCTGCCGCAGGTACTCGCGCACCCACGTCGCGCGCTTCTTGGCCTCGTAGACGAGCACCCCCCCCGGCGACGCCTTGCC
>JAJYCT010000200.1 GCA_021778125.1 Myxococcales bacterium | reverse complement strand
GAGCCGGCGGGGGCGCGCGCGCGCGTGCGCGAGCTGCGCGTCGTCCGGGGCGCCGCAGCGCCCGCGGGCCTGCCGGTCGGTCACGCCGCGCTGCTGCCGCTGCTCGCGGATCGGGCGCCGCGCGTGATCGAGAGCGCGTCGCCCCCCGACGGGCTCGCGCGGGTGGGCCTCGAGCCAGTTTGACAGTTCGACACGCGCCCGGCGAGCGCTGCGGGAGCGGTTGACATCCTGGCAACGGGGCAAGGCACTGACGGTCGAAAATCCAAGGAGTTCCGGAAGGTCCCGGTCGGCCCGTAAGTTGCTCGGGACAGGTCGACCGTCGTGCGCTTCCTCCCCCTTGCCCTGCTCTCCGCCGCCCTGTCCACGGCCGCCTGCTCCAAGCCGTACATCCCCAACACCGACGTCGAGGACACCACGCAGAACCGCGACGTCATCCTCTTCTGCGAGAAGTACCGCCACGCCCTCGAGGACAAGAACGTCTCCGAGTTGCTCAAGCTCATGAGCCCCGGCTACTTCGAGGACGGCGGCAACACCAAGAACGAGGACGACGCGGACTTCGACAAGATCCGCGAGTTTCTGACGGGCGACTTCCTGCGGACCGGCGGCATCCGTTACGAGATCCGCTACCGCCGCGTGACCTTCACGCAGACCAAGCACGTCTACGTCGACTACACGTACGCGGCCGCGTGGAAGCTGCCGGGCGTGAAGCAAGACGAGTGGCACCACAGGGTCGCCGACAACCGGCTCGACCTCATTCCGCAGGGCGACACGTACCGCATCGTCGCGGGGATGTAGCGCGCCGCGGCGTGCTACCAACGCGGCGTGCCGTTCACGATCGCCCACGTCTCGGACCTGCACGTCTCGGGGTTCGGCGACACGCTGCACGATCGCGCGCGGATGACCCGCCGCAGCGCGCGCGTGGCGGGCGCGGGCGAGGCGGCGTTCGAGACGTGCTGGGAGGAGGCGGGGTGGCGCGTGCTGCGCGCGCGCGCCAGGAAGCGCGGCGAGATCGTGCTCGTCGACCCCGACGGCTACCGGCACCCGGTGCCGCCGGCGAGCGCGGGCGGGGGCGTCGATCCGGTCGAGCGCGCGGCCTCGAGGGCGTGCGTGCTCGAGGCGCGGCGCTCGGCGGTGCTCGCGAGCAGCCCGCCGGAGGGCGGGGCGCTGGCGCAGATGCTCGACCGCACGCCGGAGAACGTGAACCTGCGGTGCCTGCGGGCCGCGCGCGTCGTCGCGGAGGCGGACGTCGACGCCGTGTTCCTCACGGGCGACTGCACCGACGACGGGGAGGGCTGGGAGCTCGTCGAGACCGCCTTCGCGCGCTTTCAGGAGCGCGGCCGGCTCTTCCCCATTCCGGGCAACCACGACCTGTACCTGTTCCCGATCGCGTCGAGCGCCCGCCCGCGGCCGACGCACGCGTCCAAGCGCGCCCTCTGGCGCGACGTGGCGGCGCGCTGCGGGCTGGCTGTCGAGCCGTGCGGCGCGTGGAAGCGCCTGATCCCCGAGGGCGACGCGATCGTCGTGGGGCTCGACTCGTGCGCGCGGCGCCAGCGCGCGTTCTTCCGGCAGAACGGCGCGATCGGCCCCGAGCAGCTCGCGTGGCTGCGCGAGCTCGGCAAGACGCCCGAGTGGAAGGACGCGCGCCACCGCGTCGTGCTCTGCCACCACCACGTGGTGCCGCTGGCCGTGGGCTTCGGCAAGCGCGCGCCGACCGAGATCGGCATGCGCCTCGACGACGCGCGCGCGTTCGGCGAGGCGCTCAACGACGTGGGGGCGACGATCGTGATGCACGGCCACCGCCACGTGAGCGAGCGCCGCCAGCCCGCGGGGCACGACTTCGATCTGTTCGCCGCGCCGTCCTTGACGCTGGGGTGCAAGAGCGGCGACGCGCCGTCGTTCTGGCGCGTCGAGATCGATCACCGGGTGCACGCCGACCGCGTGAGGATCCCGGTCGAGGCGGTGGAGCAGGAGAACGATCCGGGGACGGAGCCGCCGCCGCCGATGGCGATGGAGTGAGGTTGGGGTCGAGGTCGGGGTCGGGGGGGGGGTGGCACAAGGACACGCCCGAGGCGGCTGCCTACCTCGCGTACATCTCGAGCTCTTCGATCCGCGCCGCGACCGTGCTCGGATCGGTCTGCGGCGCCGTGATGTCGAGCTTCACGTGGCGCATGATGATCCGGCTCAGCGCCGCGGGCGCGCCGAGGTCGACGTCGAGCCAGTCGCCGCCCCCGAGCACCACTTGGTCGTGACGGTGCCGTCGAAGGCCTGCGCGGCCGCGTTGAGCGCGTCGAGGGCGGACCCCTGGCGGGCGGCGTCGCCGCTGTCGAACGCCTGGCTCCACGACAGGCCGATCGGGTCGCCGGGCCCTCGCGCGACGTCGCTCACGTACGTGGACGTCTTGGTGCGCGCCGAGTCGTCGATGAGCGCCGTCAGCGCGTTGGCGGAGTTCCACCAGCCGGTCGACGGGAAGAGCCCCGTCGACGCGTCGTACATGGCCTGCAGCGCGGCTCCCTGAGGCATCGGTCCCGGACCGGATCGGTCACCCCCGCGACGCGTCCGGTCGCTGCCTCCCGGCATTCACCCGCCGCCGGCGCGCGGACGGCGCGGAGCGTGGCTCCGACGCGCGACGGACTCGCTCTTGCACCCCGTGGGCGTCGATGGACGCATCCGACGCAATCAATCGCATCCTGAGGCGCCGCCGGGCCGTGACCTCGAGCGGCGTCGTGCTCGCCCTCGCGGCCTCCGCGGCCTGCGCGTCGTCGACCTCGCCCGGCACCGCTGTGTCGACCCGTCCCGCGGCCGGCCCCGACTCCGGCGTCGCGGCGAGCGGCGAGGGGGGCGTCGGCTCGTTCGGCGGAGGATCGTCCGACGGGGGCGCCTCGGGCGTCGTGCAGCCCACCGGCCCGGTGACCGACTTCCCGAGCCCCGTCTTCGACGGCACGGCGCCGAGCGACGCGCCGTCGCTCTTCGGACCGCCCGGGCAGGGCGCGGCGAGCGGCGGGCCGTGCCTCGTCGAGCCCGGGGTCGACGTCGTCTTTCCGCAGAACTGGCTGCGACCGCGCTTCTCGTGGCAGGCGCCGGCCGGGCAGAACCTCTTCGAGCTGCGCCTCCACGTCGCCAACCAGCTCCGGGACCTCGTCGTCTACACGACGCTCAGCGCATGGACGATGCCCAGGACGCTCTGGGACGCGCTGCGCGCGCACTCGCCCACCGAGGCCATGACGCTCACCGTGCGCGGCGGGACGCTCTCGGGCGGCGCGCTGCAGGGCGAGGCGCTCGGCGCCCAGACGCCCATGGGCATCGCGCCCGTCGCGGCCACGGGCTCGATCGTCTACTGGACCACGAAGGACGCGACGACCAGCACCTCGGTGCTCAAGGGCTTCTCTCCCGGCGACGAGTCGGTGCAGCGCGTGCTCGATCCGGCGCAGGTGAGCCAGGCGCAGGGCACGAGCTCGTCGTGCATCGGCTGCCACACGTCGGCGCCCGACGGCGACTTCGTGGCCTTCACGACGACGTCGCCGGCGCAGCAGCAGTGGACCGACGCGCTCGGCCTCGTGGCGCCCGACGCCGGGGCCCCCGGCGCGGCGCCGGCCTACCTCTCGACGGCCGGGGCGCAGGCCCTGGCGCGCCCGAACGTCGGCGCCGTCGCCTTCTCGCCCGCGCACTGGCAGGCGGGCGACCGGCGCGCGATCGTCTCGTACGACAACGGCGGGAGCACGTCGGACATCGTGCTGTCGTGGATCGACGTCGAGGCGACGAGCGCCGCGCAGGCCGCGGGCGTGCTCGCCCGCAGCGGCGACACCGGGCTCGCCGGCGCCCCCGCGTGGAGCCACGACGGCAAGACCGTCGCGTACGTCTCGACCAACCGCGTGTGCACGGGACGCCTGGGCAACTGCACGCCGCAGTACACCGACCCCTCGGACCCCGGCTCGCGCGCGGACCTCTTCACGGTGCCGTACGCCGGGGGAGCGGGCGGCGCGGCGTCGAAGGTGTCCGGCGCGACCGACCCCGCGTGGCAGGAGGCGTATCCCTCGTTTTCGCCCGACGACGCGTGGCTCGTCTACAACCGCGTGCCCATCGACGACAACCTCTACGACCAGCCCGCGTCGGAGGTCTTCGTGGTCCCCTCGGCCGGCGGGACCTCCGTCCGCCTGGCCGCGAACGACGCTCCGCAGTGCGCCGGCGCGACGAGCCCCGGCCTGACCAACAGCTGGGGCAAGTGGGGACCGCAGGCGCTCCAGGCGAACGGCAGCACGTACTACTGGCTGGTCTTCAGCTCCAAGCGCAGCGGCACGCCGCAGCTCTACATCACGTCGCTCGTGCGGGGCCCCGACGGGAGCCTGACGACGCACGGCGCGGCGTACCTCTGGAACCAGCCGTCGGCGGAGCCCAATCACACGCCGTCGTGGGACACGCTCACGCTGCCGCTGGCCCCGCCGGCGCAGTGAGCGCCGCCCGTCCGCGAGAAGGAGAAATCGATGTCCCGACTCCTGTCTGCCCCCCCCATGCTGGTCCTCTGCGCCGCTCTCGCCGGTGCCGGCACCCACTGCAGCGCCGCCGCGCCTCCCCTGTCCGGCGAAGGGCGCGCCGATGCAGGCCTCGCCGAGGGCAACGACGGCGGCTCCGAGGGCGGCCCGGCGAACGGGCCCGACGGTGGTGACGCGGGCGGTGGCGCCGACGGCGACGACGCGGCGGCGGTCGCCGCGTGCCCTCCGAGCTGGAGCGTGACGCCGACCTGCGGCGGCACGCTGGGCGCGACGCCGCCGGACCTCGGCCCCAACGTACGGGTGTTCGCTCCGTCGATGCCGATGGCCAGCATCCAGAGTCAGCTCGACGCGATCTACGCGCAGCAGGACAGCGCGCAGTTCGGCACGGGACGGTACGCGCTGCTCTTCAAGCCGGGCGCGTACGCGCTCGACGTGAAGGTGGGCTTCTACACGCAGGTGCTCGGCCTGGGGCGGTCGCCCGACGACGTTGCCATCACCGGTGCGGTGCGCGCGAAGGCCGACTGGCTCGGCAACAACAACGCGACGTGCAACTTCTGGCGCGGTGCCGAGAACCTCTCCGTCACGCCGGACCCGTCGATCGACTCGGGCGTCGACGTGTGGGCCGTGTCGCAGGGAACGCACCTGCGGCGCGTGCACGTGAAGGGCGATCTCGTCCTCGATGACGGCGGCGGCTGGTCGAGCGGCGGCTTCATCGCCGACTCGCTCGTCGACGGGACGCTCGACTCGGGCACGCAGCAGCAGTTCCTCACGCGCAACGACGACCTGACGTGGCAGGGCTCCAACTGGAACATGGTCTTCGTCGGCGACGTGCAGGCGCCCTCCGGGACGTGGCCGAGCGCCCCGTACACGGTCATGGCCCGAACGCCGCGCGTGCGCGAGAAGCCGTTTCTCTACGTCGACTCCACGGGGAGCTACCTCGTCATGGTGCCCGGGCTGCGGACCGACGCGCAGGGCCGGAGCTGGGCGAGCGGCGCGGCGCCGGGCGTGCCGCTGTCGATCGACCGGTTCTACGTCGCCCGGCCGGGCGACACCGCCGCCACGATGAACGCGGGGCTCGCGTCCGGCCGGCACCTGCTCTTCACGCCGGGCATCTACCACCTCGAGAGCAGCATCGAGGTGACGCAGCCGGGCACGGTCGTCCTCGGTCTGGGCCTGGCGACGCTCGTCGCCGACAACGGCACGCCGCTCGTGTCGGTGGCCGACGTCGACGGCGTCACGCTCGCGGGCTTGCTGCTCGAGGCGGGGCCGACCCGCTCCCCGACGCTGCTCGAGGTGGGGCCCCCCGGCAGCGCGCAGGGCCACGTGGCCGCCCCGACCGCCGTGCTCGACGTGCACTGCCGCGTCGGCGGCGCCGACGTGGGGACGGCGAGCCGTTGCGTGACGGTCAACAGCAACGACGTGCTGCTGGACGACACGTGGCTGTGGCGCGCCGACCACGGCGCGGGCGCGGCGTGGAACGTCAACATGGCCGACCACGGCCTCGTCGTGAACGGCAGCAACGTGACGGCGTACGGTCTGTTCGTCGAGCACTTCCAGAAGTTCCAGACGCTCTGGAACGGCGAGGACGGCGCGGTCTACTTCTACCAGTCCGAAATGCCCTACGACCCGCCCGACCAGGCCTCCTGGATGGAGGCGCCGGGCGTCGACGGCTACCCGTCGTACAAGGTGGCCGACACGGTGACGACGCACACGGCCGAGGGGCTCGGCGTCTACAGCGTCTTCACCAACGACGTGACGGCGGCCAACGGCCTGGAGACGCCGACCGGTGCGGGCATCTCGATGCACCACATGGTCACCGTGTCGCTGGCCAGCGGGTCGATCGCGAACATCATCGACGGGACCGGCGGCAGCGTCGGCCACGGGACAATGACGGCGTTCTCGAGCAACTAGCGCGCCTGGCCGAGCAGGAACCCGTTCACCGCAACGGGGATCAGTCGCCGGTCGCCGCGCCATCACCGGCTTCGGCGCCGTCGCCCGCGTCGCCGCCCTCTCCACCCTCTCCACCCTCGGCGTCCGACGCGTCGGCGGCGGTCGATGCCGGTGGCTGGAGCCACGCGCACGCCGCGGCGGTCGTCGGGTTCTGCACGACGTCGCAGGTGCCGCTCTGGATCGCGCTCACGCACGCGTTGACGACGGCGGGCCCGGGATCGGAGACGGAGAGGCCGTGCAGGCACGCGACGTCGTAGTCGCGGATGCAGGCGTCGGCCCAGCTGCCGCTGTTGTAGACGGGGGGGGACACCTGGAGCTGGGGGCAGCTCTTCGCCGCCCGCAGGCAGCGCGCCTCCTCGATCTGCTTGCACGCGGCCACGCCGACGGCGTCCGTGCCGCAGCCCGCCGCCGCGAGGGGCGCGAGGGCGACGGCGAGCGCCAGGAGCGGGACGAGGCGGCCCATCGCTCGATTGCCTACTACGGCGCGGCGCCCCGGACCAACAAACGGGTAAGCTCGGGGGGTGCTGCCCGTGATGGTCCTGTCCGCCGGCCTGGGGACGCGCCTGCGGCCGCTGACCGACCGGCGCGCCAAGCCGCTCGTCCCGGTCGGCGACCGGCCGGCGCTCGCGCACGTGCTCGAGCGTCTCCGCGAGGCCGGCGTGCCGCACGCGGTGGTCAACGCGCACCACCTCGCGGCGCAGGTCGGCGCGTTCGTGCGCGCGCAGGCGTGGGACGTGCGCCTCTCGGAGGAGGTGGACCTACTTGGGACCGCCGGTGGCCTGCAGCACGCGGCGGCGCTGCTGGGCCCCGGCGACGCGCTGGTGTGGAACGGCGACATCCTGGCCGACGTGGACGTGCGCGAGGTGGTGGAGGCGCACGCGGCGCGCGCGACGCTCGTCGTGCAGCCGCTGCCGCCGGGGCAGGGGCCCGTCGGGGTCGACGCCGAGGGGCTGGTCGTGCGCCTTCGCGACGAGCGCTTCGGCGACGAGGTCGCGGGCGGCCAGTACCTGGGCATCGCGGTGCTCGGCGCGGCGCTGCGCGAGCGGCTGCCGCGGGCCGGGGGCCTCGTCGAGGACGTGCTCGGCCCGGCGCTCGCGCGCGGCGAGCCGGTGCGCGCGTGGCGCTTCGACGGCGCGTGGCACGACATCGGGTCGGTCGAGAGGTACGCCGCGGCCAACCGGGCGTGGCTCGAGGCGCGCGGCCTGCGGAGCTTCGTGGCGCCGGGGGCGGAGGTGGGCCCGGACGTGCGCCTCGAGCAGAGTGTGGTCGGCGAGGGCGCGCGCGTCCGCGGGTCCGGCGAGCTCCTGCGGTGCATCGTGTGGCCCGGCGCCGAGGTGGTCGCGCCGCGGGTCGACGCCGTCGTGCCGTGACGCGCGAGGGCGCTCAGAGCGCGGGCGTGAACGACTCGAGGGCACCGCTGCCCCCGAAGAGCAGGATCGCGCCCGGCGGCCCGACCGGCGACTGGATCGCCCGGGCGTCGGCGTGCGGCACCTTGGTGGGGACCTCGGCCGCCTTCGCCGAGTCGACCAGGTAGACGTGCGTCGTGCGCGACGGCGACGTGACGTCGCTGCCGACCACGACGACCTGCGTGCCGTTCTGCAGCGCGAAGGCCGACGCCGCGTCGAGCGCCAGCGGCAGCGCGCCCCACGACGACGAGGTGAGCGAGTCGAGGTGGAGCTGACGCACGCCCGCGCTCTGGCCCGTGGGCGTGACGCCGCCGGCGACCAGGACCGAGCTGCTGTCGTTGGGGATCGCGGACACGCCCGCGCCCGACGAGGCGTCCGGAGGGAACTCGGTCACGGCGGTCGGGGTCGTCGAGCCGGGCGCGAAGACCTCGACGCCCGCCGCCGTGGCGCTGCCGCCCGTCACGACCAGGCCCCGCCCGGCCACCCACGCGGCGCCCGCGCCGAGGCGCGGCTGCGTGAGCTTGAGCCAGCTCAGGTTGCCCGTGAGGTACGTCGTGTTGCTCGTGTCGCTCGGATTGATGTGCAGGACGGCCTGCGTGGCGCCGCCGCTGATGCGCGTGGCGCCGACGACGTACACGTCCGTCAGCGACTGCGAGGCCGTGTCGTAGACGTAGACGACCTGCCCGCCCGCGACGTCGGCGAACGTGAAGCCCGAGGGCGGCGTCACGGGGTCGGTCCAGGCGTCCTGCGAGAAGTCGAAGTACTGCGCCCCCGCGTCGTCGATGACAAGGCCCACGGTCCCGACGACGGGCATCGAGAGCGGCGCGCGCGGCAGCGGCGGCGGCGCCGACAGGGGCGTGAGCGACGCGAAGTCGTAGATCTGGGTGGTCGTCGCCGACGACGCCGCGGAGCCCGCGCCGACGAACAGGTACTCGCCCGAGAGGATCGCGAGCGTGGGCGCCGAGCGCGTGTCACCGGCAGGGCTCGGCAGGCGCGCGAACTGGCCCGTGCGCTGCACGAAGATGGGCAGCGAGCCGTTCGCGAGGGCGCCGTACTCGAGCGCGAGCGACTGCCCGTAGACGAGCGGCCTGCCCGAGGCGTCGGTGCCCATGACCTCGACGGTCGCGACGCCGGTCTCGACCTGGCTGCCGAGATCGACGTTGCTCGTCGGCAGCGACGCCGTCGCCAGCGTGGACTGGTTGCCGCTGCCGTCGACGGCGTAGACGGTCAGCTTCGTCGGCTGCGGCGACTGCGTGAAGGTGTCGGTCTCTTCGCCGGTGACGAGCCGCAGAGTGCCGGTGTCCTGCGAGCTGCACGCGCACACGACGGCGAGCGGGAGGAGCAAGGGAAGAAGGCGCCGCACGGGCGCGTCTTCTAGCATGCCGTCCGCGCGGCGGACGACCGCCTCGGCGCGCCGGAGCACGCCGGCGCCCGCGGACGGCGCTCTAGAACGTCCCGCCGAGGCCCGCGGAGCCCGGGCCGAACCACGGGTGGATCGACGCGGTGGGCGGCGGGGCCTCCTGCGGGCCCGAGTCGCCGGGGACCTGGTGCCCGACGAGGAGCGTGACCGCCGTGACGACGGCGCCGACGCCGGCGGCCGCGAACGCCACGTCGGAGATCGTGGCCATCATGTTGGCCTGGTCGAGATCGGAGTACGCGGACGGGCCACACACGGAGTTGGCGCACTCGCCGGAGAGCGTCGACTTCCGGGAGATGGCCAGGTACCCGGTGATCGCGCCGGCGATCACGCCCGCGCCGGCGAGGCCGATGCCCGTCCACGTGAGCCACGTGGGCTTGTGGGAGCGGGTCGGCGGCGGCGGCGCCTCGGGCCCCGTCGCGGGCGGCGGCTGCTCGGCCACCGGGGGAGCCGCCGCCGCCGTCATCGGGACCTCGACGGGCTTCTGCTCGCCCTCCTTCACGTCGGCCTCCGCCTTGCCCTCGGAGTGCGCGGTGCGCGCCGTGATGACGTGGTGGCCGGGGTCGACCGCGCGCGGCAGCTCCGACACGGCGTCGGGCACGGGGTTGCCGTCGATCGTGTACGACGCCCGCTCGCCCTCCGGCGCGCCCTTGGCGGTGAGCACCAGGGAGGGCACGCGCCCGTTGAGCCCCGCGTCGAGGTCCTCGGCCTTGTCGCGCGCGTCCTTGAACGGCGCGGGCTCGTTGGGCCTGGCGGGCGTCTGCCGGATCGAGGCGACCGTGTCGCGCGCCTCGACGAGGAGCCCGAGGGCGACCTGCGTGCGCGCCAGCTCGAGGCCGGTCGTGGGGACGTGCATCAGATCGTTGGCCCCCTTGAAGCGCTTCAGCGCCTCTTTCAGGTCGCCCTTGTCGCGCAGATCGCGCCCTTGCTGCATCAGCGCGCGCGCCGTCTCGCGATCGGCGGACGTCGGGTCGGCGAGGCCGGTGGCGCTCACGAAGAGCGACGCCAGGACCCAGGCCGCCGCGGTGCTCGTCTTCCTAGAAGCCATCGTTCACTCGCG
>JAJYCT010000199.1 GCA_021778125.1 Myxococcales bacterium | reverse complement strand
GAGCCGCATGGTGGCCCACGAGGAGATCCAGGCGACCCTCGAGAACACCAAGGACCTCGACGAGGCGAACAAGGTCCTCATCGACAAGGCGAACGCCAGCGGTGGGCGCGACAACATCACGGCGATCCTCGTTCGCGTCGATGACGCGAAGCTCATGAGCCACTCCGCGGGCAAGGGCGCCTAGATCTTGTCGTTCCGCTCGGTCACCTTCGCGGCGCGCCGCACGCCCCGCACGACGTAGTCGACGTACGTCTGGTGTCCGTCGGCCCATGCGACCAGGGGCTCGACGAGGCGGCCCTCGTCATCGGCGCCGCGCAGCAGCTCGACCGGACCGAGGGCCGGGAGCTCCACGAGGTGCGGGCGGGGCGGGATCGCCGTCGCCTCCTCGAAGACGGCCGACTCGAACGCGAGCGCGCTCTCGAAGGCGTCCATCGCCCCCCGGTGGCGCCCCGGGTCGAGCGCGCCGAGCGTCACGAGCTCCCAGCCGGCGTCGAAGAGCAGCGGGTGCATCGCGTCCTCCGCCGCCTCGTCGAAGGGCGCGTGATCGGGCACGGGGAGGTCGAGCCGCAAGAGGTGGTCGCGAAGCGTCCGGTGAGCGGCGTAGCGGCGGGGCCCAGGCGTCCAGAAGGCGTCGAGGACGGCGGCCAGCTCCGCCTCGGAGCAGCGACGCCACAGGCGCTCGTCGCGCGAGGCCGCGTCGATCCCGGGGGTGGCAAGGAGCTCGCGGGCCCAGCGCCGGCTCTCGCCGAGCAGGTCGTCGGCGGTCTCGGGCACGCACGCGAAGGCCAGGGCATGTCCGAGGACCAGCCGTCCGGCCACGTACCGGTGCGCCCCGAGCGCCCGCACGACACGCAGCGCCTCGTCGACACGCGCGGCCCCGAGCGAGACGGCGATCATATCCTGGTGGTCCGCTCCAGCCCGAAGAACTCCTGCATCCGGTCGAGGATGCGCGTCTCCTCGCTCGCGAGCCGGTCCTGCTGCGCCTGCTCGTCGAGGTGCTCCTGCGCCGCTGAGAGCTCGACGCGACGCAGGGCGGTGCTCTTCGAGAACGCCTGCGCGATCTCGGGGCGGGCCTCCAGGATCTTCTTCAGCCCCGGCTTGTCGAGGCGGTAGCATTCGACGTCGGTGATCGCGACGACGTCAGCGCTGCGAGGCTCGCCCGTCATGACGCCCATCTCGCCGAAGACCGCCGGCGCCTCCAGCGTCGCCAGCGTCTTGGTGAGCGAGCCGTGCTCGCGCCTGCGCCGGATCTCGACCGTCCCTGCGGTGAGGACGTAGAGCCAGTGCGCGACGGCGCCCTGCTTGGTGCACGTCTCGCCCGCCACGAAGGGCGCGTAGCGCAGGTGATCGGCGAGGGTGGTGCGCTCGTCGGGCGTGAGCGACTGGAACAGCCCGATCGTCGCCATAGCGCGGGCCTTCCGGGCGCGGTGGCGCGCCGCCTCCGCCTCTTCGTTCTCCTCGGGACGCATGAAGAGCGTCTGGACCGGGCGCGCCAGCGGGATACCGGCGCGCTTGAGCGCCGAGTAGATCCGCGTCCGGATGCGGGAGTTGGTCGGGTCGTCGTTCGGCAGGTCGGTCAGCCAGTACCGCACCGCGTAGTAGCCGAAGCTGTCGCGTCCGTCCTTCGCGAAATCGTAGCAGATGATGCTCGGCTTCGGATCGTCGGCCACGGCCTCGATGGGGGCGCTCCAGAGCGCCTCGCGCACGACGTCGATGACGCGCGACGGCGGGTAGCGGAAGTCGACGTTGAAGAAGACCCACTTGCGGTACTGGACGGGCCTCCCCTCCCGCTTGCCAAGGATGATGATGTTCTGGGCGAGCAGGTTGGCGTTCGGGACGACGATCGTCTCCCAGTCGCGCGTCTCGACGACGGTGTGTCGCCAGCGGATGGCGAGGACCTTGCCCTGCTTGCCGTCGGGGAGCTGGAGCCAGTCGCCCACGTGGACGCTGCCGTCGAGCTGGAGCGCGACGCCGCCGAGGATGTTGCCGAGCGTCGCCTGGAGGCTCAGGGCCAGCACGCCGCTGACCACGGCCGACGTCGTGACGACCGAGGAGGCCGACACCCCGGCGGCATTGAGAACGCCGAACGTGGCCACGAGGTACGCGAGGCCCACGATGAGGTCGCCCGTGAGCGCGACCGGCGACAGCCGCAGCAGCGGCAGGAATACGTCGAACGTCGTGAGCGCGACCAGGTTCACGAGCGTGAACGCGCCGAGCAGCTCGACCGCAAGCTTCAGGTGCTCTGCCCAGTCGTGCGCGGTCGGCAGGGACGTGTGACGCATCGCCAACGCCAGCGTCCACGTGACGAGGTACAGGACGTAGAGCAGGAGCGCGTAGCGGATGCGCGAACGCCTGTGCGGAGCGAACCGGTTGACCAGCGCTGCGACGGTAAGCAGGGCTCCGCCGAGAACGAGGGCGCCCCATTTTGCGATGATCGGCTCGAGGTCCTGCATCGGCGGGCCGCCGAACGTAGCACCGCAGCCCCGCCCGGTTGAAGCTGCTCGCGCCGTGCGCGACGCGGGGCCTTGCCGGCCTGGAGGACGGGCTTACGGGGCGCCCGGGCTCGCGGCGTGGAACGCCTGGTCGAGAAGGAGCTTCTGCTCCAGGTCGTGCGCCGCCTTGCTGCCGGTCGCGGGGCTGGCGCTCTCGGGACGCGAGACGAGCGACAGCGGGTGGCGCCCCTTGAGCAGCTCGTCGCGGCGGGCGCTCAGGAAGTACCAGGCGCCCATGTTGCGCGGCTCCTCCTGCACCCAGACGGCAGGCGTACCGGGCGCATAGGGCGCGAGGGCGCGGTCCAGTGCGTCGCTGAGCGGGTAGTATTGCTCGATGCGCACGATGGCGACGTCGCGTCGCCCGAGGCGCCGCCGCTCGGCCGCGAGATCGTAGTACACCTTGCCGCTGCAGAGCAGCACCCGGCGGACGGCCTCCTGCTCGACCGACCCGTCCGCGATGACGCGCTGGAACTGCCCCGTCGCGAGCTCGTCGACCGTGCTGACCGCCTCCGGGTGACGCAGCAGCGACTTGGGGGTGAAGACGACGAGCGGCTTGCGCCACGGGCGCTTGACCTGGCGCCGCAGGAGGTGGAAGAGCTGCGCGGGCGTCGTGGGGTGGCAGACCTGGATGTTGTCCTCGGCCGCCAGCTGCAAGAAGCGCTCGATGCGGGCGCTCGAGTGCTCGGGGCCCTGGCCCTCGAAGCCGTGTGGCAGCAGGAGCACGAGCCCCGAGAGCCGGCCCCACTTGTCCTCGGCCGAAACGATGAACTGGTCGAGGATGACCTGCGCGGCGTTGGCGAAGTCTCCGAACTGTGCCTCCCAGATGACGAGCTTGTCGGGGCGGTCGAGCGAGTAGCCGTACTCGAAGCCGAGCACGCCGGCCTCGCTGAGCGGCGAGTCGTAGACCTCGAAGCGGCCGACGGGCGTGCCGGCGCCGCTCTCGAGGTGCGCGAGGGGCGTGTACGGGTCGCCGGTCTGCGTGTCGAAGAGCACCGCGTGCCGGTGCGAGAAGGTCCCGCGGCGCGCGTCCTGCCCGGCGATGCGGATGCCGTGGCCCTCGAGCAGCAGCGACGCGAGCGCGAGGTGCTCGGCGCCGCCCCAGTCGAGGCCCTGCCCGGCGGCGGCGCGATCGCGGCGCATCTCCAGCACCCGCAGGGCCTTGGGGTTCGCGTGGAACCCGGGCGGCGGCGTCGCCAGCTTGTGGACCGCGTCGAGGAGCGCCTCCCGCGGGAAGGCGGTGGGAACCTCCGGTACCGAGGCGTCGGCGCCGCCGCGGTAGGGCGCCCAGACGCCGCCCATCGCCTCGGGCATGTGCTGGTAGTCGCCCTTGCGGGCCTCCTCGAGCGCTGCGTCGAGGTGGGCGTGGCGCTCGCGCGCGATGGCGTCGGCCTCGTCGCGCGTGACATGGCCGGCGTCGACCAGCCGCGCTGCGTAGACGTCGCGCACGCCGGGCTTGTGATCGATGAGCGAGTACATCACGGGCTGCGTGAAGCGCGGCTCGTCGCCCTCGTTGTGCCCGTACTTGCGGTAGCAGTACATGTCGATGACGACGTCCTGCCGGAACCGCTGGCGGAACTCGGCGGCCAGCCGCGTCACCTGGATGACGGCCTCGGGATCCTCGCCGTTGACGTGGAACACCGGGGCGCGCAGCTCGCGCGCGATGTCGGTGCAGTAGCGCGTCGATCGCGAGTCGCCGGGCAGCGTGGTGAACCCGATCTGGTTGTTGATGACCAGGTGGATCGTCCCGCCGGTCGAGTATCCCTCGAGCTGGCAGAGGTTGAGCGTCTCGGCGACGACGCCCTGGCCCATGAACGCCGCGTCGCCGTGGACCAGCAAGGGCAGGGTACTCTTGCGCTTGCGGCGATCGACCTTCGCGCGCACGCGGCCCTCGACGACCGGGTTCACCCACTCGAGGTGGCTCGGGTTGAACGAGAGCGACAGGTGCACCGGGTGGCCGGCGCGCGTCACGACGTCGGTCGAGTATCCCAGGTGGTACTTGACGTCTCCGGCGCCGAGGAAGCGCTCCGGGCGCTTGTCGTCGAACGCCGCGAAGATCTCGCGCACGTCCTTGCCCATCACGTTGACCAGGACGTTGAGCCGGCCGCGGTGAGCCATGCCGACGACGATCTCCTCGATGCCCTGCGACGCGGCGGCCTCGACGAGCAGGTCGAGCAGCGGGATCAGGCTCTCGGCGCACTCGAGCGTGAAGCGCTTGGCGCCGACGTAGTTCTTGTGGATGAACTGCTCGAAGATCTCCGCGTCAGTGAGCTTCGCGAGGATGCGCAGCAGCTCCGAGCGGTCGAGCGCGGCGTGGTTGCGAGTCGACTCCATTCGCTCCTCGAGCCAGAGGCGCGGCTCGGGCGGTTCGACCTGCGTGAACTCCACGCCGATCGACCCGCAGTACGTCTCGCGCAGGTGCGCGACGATCTCGCGGAGCGTGGCGCGCTCGGGGAGGCCGTGCAGGCCGGAGGTCGAGAACGCCGTGTCGAGGTCGGCCTCGGTGAGACCGACGCTCGCGAGGTCGATCTCGCGGGGGCCGGAAGCGGGCGTGCTGTCGAGCGGGTCGAGGTCGGCGACGAGGTGGCCGCGGACCCGGTACGCGTTGACCAGATAGGCGACGCGGTTCTGCGGCTCGCTGGCGACCGGCGCGGTCGCGACGACGGCCGCGACCGCGGGCCCGGCATGCCCGTTGCCCGGTCGCGCTGGGGAGGGTACGGGCGCCGCCGCCGGCGCGGCGCCGTCGCCTGTCCCCTCGAAGAAGCGCCGCCACTTCTCGTCGACGGAAGCAGGGCTCTGCTGCCAGCGGTGGTGAAGCTCCTCGACGTAGCCAGCGTTGATTCCAAAGTCATCGTACATCGGCAGGGTCAGGGATCTAGCGCCCGGCGTCTCCGCCATCCAGCGCACCTGATCCTTCTTCGGAGCGGGCTCCGCCTGGGGCCTTCATCCTTGCCACCCTTCGCCGTAGCGGCTGCGCCTGACCGGCCGTGCGCTCCGCTCTATCCTCCGGCCGGTCATGAGCGTCCCGCCGCGCGAGCCGCGCTTGCCCCGGGCCTTCTTCGCCCGCGACGCGCTCGTCGTCGCGAGGGCCCTCGTCGGCTGCCTCGTGGTGCACGAGTCGCCGGGCGTCGCGGCGCGCGTCGCGCGGATCGTCGAGACGGAGGCCTACAGGGGCCCGCGCGACCTCGCGTGCCACGCGCGCGTAGGCCTGACCAGGCGCACGCGCACGCTGCTCGGCGAGGCGGGGCACGCGTACGTGTTCGTGGTCTATGGCATGCACGACTGCTTCAACGTGACGTGCCGCGGCGTTGGCGCGGGGCACGCGGTTCTCGTGCGGGCGGGCGAGCCGGTCACGGGCCTCGGCGAGGGCGTGCGCCTCGACGGACCCGGGCGCTTCGCGCTCGCCATGGGCCTGACGCGCGGCCTCGACGGCGCCGACGTGACGGCGCCCCCCGTCTACCTCTTGTCACGCGCGAAGCGCCCGCGCATCTCTGTCACGCCGCGCGTCGGCGTCGCCTACGCGGGCGAGTGGGCCGACCGGCCCTGGCGCTTCCTCGACGCACGCAGCGCGCACGTCTCGCGCCCGCCGCGCGGCGCCTTGGGACGCGGCTGACCCTCGCCTACGACCCTTCAGGGAGCCTGCCACGCGACCCAGCGCACGCGCGCGGGCCCGCCGTCGATCGCGGCGCGTACGACGTCGCCCTTGCGGACGCATACCGGGCCGCGCTCGCCGAGCGCCCCCGTCGTCGCGGATGCCGCGGTGCTTGCGAGGACCGCGCCACTCCGGTCGAGCAGCCGCGCGGTGACCGGAGACGTCGCGGCGAAGGCGACGCGCACGCACGTGTCGGCGGCGTCGGCCCTGAGGAGATCCACCGAGCTCGCGCCGTCTGCCCGCCGCGCGACCTCGCGCATCCCCGGCGCCAGCGACGGCCCGAGCGCCACCAGATCGTCGAACGGGTCGGGGACCGAGGCCGGGGTCGAGGTCGCGGTGGAGGCCACGGTCGCCGTCGGGGTCGCCCTCGAACCCCGGCTCACCGCGGCGCCGCATGCGCACGCCAGGAGCACGAACGGGACGACCTCACGCACGCGGCGGGGGGGTCGCGTCGGGCTCATCGAGGGGATCCATGCGGCAGCTTCCCTGGAACGCGACGCCGCGCTCGATGTGGATCGACGGCGAGTGCAGGATGCCGACGACGCGGCTCGGGGCGTGCACCTCGATGGACGTGCGGGCCCGGATGTTCCCCTCGACGACGCCGCCGCGGACGATGACTATCGGGACGTCGATCTCGGCGTGGACCTCCGCGCCCTCGCCGATGACCAGCGTGTCGTCGCCCCGGATCTCGCCGCGCAGCTCCCCGTCGATCCGCACGCGCCCATCGAAGTGCAGCTTGCCCTCGAAGTGCGTCCCCTTGCCGAGCAGAGCCGTGATCTCCGTCGCGGGTAGGGGGGCGCGCTGCGGATCCATCGCCGTGGGGCCTACCAGGGAGCGGGGGGAGCCGGCAACGTTCTTCCGCCACTGGCATCGGAGCGGCTTGCGGTAGAGTTTCGACCCCTTTCACATCCACGAGGTTTCCATGGTCATCGCGATCGGCGAAAGCGCCCCCGACTTCGAGCTCCCCTCCAGCGATCTGGCGGACGGAAAGCCCGGCAAGAAGATCAAGCTCAGCGACTTCCGCGGCAAGACGGTCGTGCTCGCGTTCTACCCGCTCGACTTCAGCCCCGTGTGCTCGACCGAGAACGAGTGCCTGCGCAACGACTACACGCAGTTCGAGCAGGCCGGCGCCCAGGTGCTCGGCATCAGCGTCGACAGCGTCTGGACGCACATGGCGTTCGCCAAGCACCTCGGCCTCAAGTATCCGCTGCTCGCCGACTTCCAGCCGCGCGGCGAGGTCGCCTCCAAGTACGGCCTCTTCCTGGCCGACAAGGGCATCACCGCGCGCGCCACGGTCATCGTGGGCAAGGACGGCAAGGTCGTCTGGGTCAAGCAGCAGGGCATCCCCGACGCCCGCAGCGACGAGGAGATCCTCGCGCAGCTGCGCAAGCTGGTCTGAGCGCCCGAATTTGTTCGCGTGGCGCGCGCCGTGCTCTACTTGGAGCATGCGTCAATCGGCGCGCGCCGCGATCCTCGTCGCGCTCGTGGGGCTCGTGCCCGCGGGCGCCTTCGCGCAGGGGGCCGGTCCTCAGGCGCCCGCCGCGGCGGACACCGGCTCGCCGCCCCCGGCGAGCTCGGGCAGTCCCACGCCCGCCACGTCGGCCCCCGCCCCGCCTGCTGCGGGCGCACCGGCTCCCGAGGCGCCGGCCAGGCCCGTGGTCGCCGCGACCGGCTACGGCTGGTCGCCGAAGCCCGCGAAGCACCCGCGGGGCAAGGTCCGGGCGCGCAAGGACGCGTCCGCCCCGTCCCCGGCGCCGCCGGAGACCCCGGCGACGGGCACTGTGGTCCCCGGGTTCGAGACGCTCGCCGACGGCACCTCGCGCGTCTTCGTGCAGATGCCGCGGGCCGTAACGTACTCAGCGAAGGCAGCCAAAGGGGCGCTCGTCTACGTCCTGAAGGGCCTGCGGATCGACCGCCGCAACAACCTCAACGCGCTCGTCACGGTGCACTTCAACACGCCGGTCACCAGCGCGCGCCTCGTCCCGCACGGAAGTGACCTGTGGCTCGTCGTCGATCTGCGCGCCAACGTTCAGCCCACGGTCGCCATGGACACGACCAAGGACGGCGCGGTCCTCCGCCTGGAGTTCCCCAGGGGCGACTACCTCGGCGGCGGGCCGTCGCGCTGAGCCGCGTCGCCCGGGCCCTCGCGGTCGCGGTTCCCGCGGCGGTGCTGGGGCTCGTCGGCGGTGAGGATCGCGCGCGCGCCGAGCCGACGCCGGGGGCGGAGGACGCGGACCAGGCGGCGCCCGTGCCGGTGGACTTCGGCGCCGACGAGGTCGGATTCGATCTGCGCCAGCGGGCGCTGCGCGTGGCCGGTCACGTCCACGTCGACGAGCCGCCGTTCTACCTGACGAGTGAGCGGCTGGGCCTGCGGCGCGTCCCCATCGGCGTGGAGCTCGAGGGGCACGGCGATCTCGCGTTCTGCCCCTGCCTCGGGACGCCGCTCGCGGTGCGCTTTACGGGGGCGACCGTCGCGCCGCCGCACGACCTCATCCTCCGCGATCCGGTCCTCAGCGTCTTCGGAATCCCCGTCGCATGGGCGCCCGTGCTCTGGCTCCGTTCGCCCGGGCGTCCCGGCCTGCTGCCCCTCGAGGTCGCCTGGCGCGGCGGCGATGGCCTCTTCCTCGGCGAGGGCGTGCACCTGCCGTGGGTGCCCGGCGACCGCTCGCGCGGCCTGGACCTGCGCGCGGGCGGCTACGTCGACGGCGGCCTCGCCGTCGAGTCCGACCTGCGCACGTCGCTCACCGACACGAGCCTGCGGTGGGACCGCCTCCACGCGCAGAACGGAGTGGGCGTGGCGACGCGCGGCGAGGCCGGCGTCGTGGCGTGGGAGGTCGACGCGCTACGCGGGCGGCGGGCGGTGGTCGCGACGACCGACGTCGAGGCCGCGGCGCGCCCGTTCGACCGCGCCGCGGCGGAGGCGACGTGGCGCGAGGGCGGCTGGACGTTCGCGTCGGGTGCGCGCACGACCGCGCTGCGCGGCGGCGATCTGACCGATCTCGGCACGGGCGGACCGGTGGTATCGGCGCGGCGCGCGGACGCCCTGTTCGACGTGGGCGCGTACGACGCGACCGTCGAGGGGGGCGCCCTCAGCGGCGAGGGGCTCGGGACGACGACCTTCGCGCGCGCGGAGGGGGGCACGCGCCTCGGCACCCGCCTCGGGCCGCTGGGCGCGACGCTCGCGCTGCGTGGCGTGGGCGACGTCGCCGACGACGGTACGCGCTCGGGGGTCGACGGAGCGGCGCAGGCCCGCGCGGGGCTCGCGCTGCCCCTCGCGCGCGGCTTCGCGTCTGCCGACGCCGACGATCCCTGGATCCACCAGACGACGCCGCGGCTCGAGGCTGCGGTCCTCTCGACGCACACCAGCGGCGTGCTCGTCGTGCCTGCCGGGCGCGGCGCCGTCCTGCCGGACGGACAGGCCTTCGTCGTCGACGCCGGCTGGTCGAACGCCCTGGCGCGCCGCGGCTCGGCCGGCGCGCTGGACGTTGACGCGACGGCCGGCGCCGTGGGCGACGCGCAGGGGACCTTCCCGGCGCTCCGGGCACGCGCCGCGGCGACGGGGGCCTGGACGGGGCTGCACGCCGACCTTGCGCGCGTCCTGCTGCCCGGCGGCGGCTACGGCGGGGCGCTCCTGGCGCGGGCACGCGTCGGCCCCCCGAGGGGCCTGCACGTCACGGCGCACGTGGCCGAGCGGGACGGCGTCGATCCGCTCGTCGCGCGCGCGCTCGCCGACGCGCCGCTCGAGCCGTCGAGCGGCTTCCTGTCGGTGCCCGGGTGGACCGGCGGCGGGCGCGTCGCCGTCCCGCTCGGCTCGCGCGTGACGGCGCGCGGCGGCGCCGACGTCGACCTCGACGCACGGACGCTCGTGGCGGCCCTCGGCTCGCTCGAGCTGCACGACCCGTGCGGCTGCGTCGTGGTCCGCGCGAACGCCGCGCACCGCATCGGGCGCGACGGCGTGGACGTGTGGGTGACCGTCGATCTTCCCCGCTAGAGCGCCGGACGGTTTGACTCCCGCAGAAATCACGCCGCCAGGGCGTCGCGGCGATCGATCACTTCCAGGTTCACGACGGCAGCGGCGCGGCGCAAGTCGAACAGATTCTTGCGCACGCCGAGGTAGCGGGCGCGGCGTCCCTGCTTGCGTCCTACGTGGGCGAGTCGAGGTTCGATGGCGACGCGCTCGCGCAGGCGGTCCCGCCCCGTCGGGCTGGCGGTG
>JAJYCT010000198.1 GCA_021778125.1 Myxococcales bacterium | reverse complement strand
GTGGCGCGCGGGGCTCGAGGCGATGCGCGCGATGGGCCTGCGCCTGCTCGACACGTACGTCCCGTGGGGCGAGCACGAGCGCGGCCCCGGGCAGTTCGACTTCGGCGAGACCGATCCGCGCCTCGACGTCGCCGCGTTCCTCGACCTGGCGCACGAGATCGGCCTGCGCTGCGTGCTGCGCCCCGGGCCGCACATCAACGCCGAGCTCACGACCTTCGGGCTCCCCGAGCGTGTGGTCTGGGACCCGGCCTGCCAGGCGCGCACGCCGCGCGGCCACCCCGTGATGCTGCCGATGGTCCCGCTGGCGTTTCCCGTCCCGAGCTACGCGAGCGACGCGTTCCTCGAGGAGACCGCGCGCTGGTACCGCGCCGTGGGCGCGCAGGTCGCGCGGCTGCGCTGGCCCGACGGGCCCATCGTGCTCGTGCAGGTGGACAACGAGGGCGCGCTCTACTTCCGCGACGGCGCCTACGATCAGGACTACCACCCGGACGCGCTGCACGCGTTCCGGGAGTTCTTGCGGGCCAAGTACCGGCACCTGCGGGCGCTGCGTGACGCCTGGGGCGACGACGAGATCACGTTCACGGGCGTCGAGCCGCCGCGCCGCTTCGACGCCCGCCGGGCCGACGACCTCGCGCGCCACGTCGACTGGGCCGAGTTCCACGAGCAGCTCCTGTCGACCGCGATGGAGCGCATGGCCGCGGCGCTCGTGGACGCGGGCTTCGACGGCGTGCCGACCACGCACAACCTGCCGCTCGGCGAGAGCGCGACGCCGCTCAACCCGGGGCGCATGAGCGCCATCGATCTGCTCGGCCTCGACTACTACCACCGCGCGACGCCCCGCGAGCACTGGACCCTGCTGCGGCGCACGACGGAGCTGGCGACGCGCTGCGAGGGGCGCGGCCGCCCCGCGTACGGCGCCGAGGTGGGCGCGGGCTTCCCGCCTTTCTTCGCGCCGCTCGACGAGGACGACTCGCTCTACGCGCTGATGGCCGCGATGGCCTACGGCCTTCGGGGCTTCAACCTGTACATGGCCGTCGAGCGCGACCGCTGGATCGGGGCGCCGATCGACCCGCACGGGCGCCCGCGCCCGCTAGCCGAGCGGTACCGGCGCCTGCTCGAGGCCCTCGAGAAGACGAAGCTCACCACGCTGCGGCGGCGAGTCCCCGTGCGCCTGGTCGTCCCGCGCGCGCTGCGGCGTCTGGCGCGCGCGACGCACGCGTTCGGACCCGTCACCCCGGCGCTCTTCAACGTGCTCGGCGCCGGCTGGCGCGAGGCCGTCCTCGAGCGCGACTTCGGCCTCGGCGAGCCGCCGGCCATCGCGGCCGAGGCGTACCTGCGCGCGTTCGAGCGGGCCCTGCACGCGCGCGGCGTCCCGTTCGCGTACGCGGGCGGCGAGACGGTCGAGCCGTCGCTCGAGGGCGCGCGCTGGGTCGTGTGCGCGAGCGGGGGCGGGCTCAAGCCGCACTTCGTCGAGGGGCTGCACGCCGCGCGCGAGGCCGGCGCCGTCGTGACGCTGGGCCCCCGCGTGCCCGACCGCGACGGGGCGATGAGGCCGCTCAGGCGCCCCCTCGACGTGATCGGCTTCGAGATCGAGCCGCTGTCCGACCTGGCCCGAGCCGACGCGCTGGTCGCGCGGCGCATCGACGAACTCGGGCTGCCCACCTGGCCCGTCGATACACCCGACGCGCACGTCGCCGTGCACGAGGACGGCGACGGTCCGCGCGTCGTCTTCGTGATGAACCCCACGCCCGCCGAGGTCACGGCGCGCGTGTCGCTCGGGGGCGTCGACGCTCTGCGCGACGTGCTCACCGAGCGGCGCGTCGCGCGCGCGGCGGGCGCGCTCGAGATCACCCTGCCGGCGCGCGTCGTCCGGATGTTCGCGGTCGACTGATGCTCTTCAACAGCCCGCTCTACGGCGTCTTCCTCCTCGGCGCCTGGGTCGTGTTCTGGCTGCTGCGCCGGGCGCGCCTGCCGCGCGCGCTCTTCCTCGTGGCCGCAAGCTACGTCTTCTACTTCTACGGCACGTGGGACGCCGCGCGCGACGAGCCGGTGCCGCTGACGCCGCCGGTGTGGGCGCTCCTGTGCCTGGGCGTCATCTTCGTCGGCAGCACGATCGACTACCAGGTGGGCCGCGCGCTCGGCCGCGTCAGGACGCGCGGCGCGCGCAACGCGCTGCTGCTCGTGTCGGTCGTCTACTACCTGGGCGTCCTCGCGGTGTTCAAGTACTGGAACTTCGCCGCCGACTCGTTCGCGTCGCTCGCGGCCGCCGCAGGGATGCGGGTCTCGCCGACGCACCTGCGCCTGGTGCTGCCGTTCGGCATCTCGTTCTTCACGTTCGAGACGATGAGCTACACGATCGACGTCTGGCGCGGCGAGCTGCCCCCGGCCGACCGGTACCTCGACTACCTGCTCTTCGTCTGCTTCTTCCCGCACCTGGTGGCGGGGCCGATCGTGCGCCCGCGCCAGATGCTCCCGCAGCTCGCGGCCGAGCCCGAGATGGATGCCTCGATGCAGGCGCGCGGCCTCTGGCGCATCGCGACCGGCCTCGCGAAGAAGGTCGTCATCGGCGACTTTCTCGCGCAGGCGATCGTCAACCGTGTCTTCGCCACGCCCGAGCGCTTCACGGCGCTCGAGGTGCTGCTCGCCGTCTACGCGTACGCCGTGCAGATCTACGCCGACTTCTCCGGCTACAGCGACGTGGCGATCGGCAGCGCGGCGCTCTTCGGCTACGAGCTGCCGGAGAACTTTGACGCGCCGTACACCTCGCCCAACCTGCAGGTCTTCTGGCACCGCTGGCACATCTCGCTGAGCTCGTGGCTGCGCGACTACCTGTACAAACCGCTGGGCGGCTCGCGGCGCGGCTCCGTCGCGACGTACCGCAACCTGATGATCACGATGGTGCTCGGCGGCCTGTGGCACGGCGCCTCGTGGAACTTCGTCATCTGGGGCGCGCTTCACGGCGGGGCGCTCGCCGTCACGCGCATGTGGCAGCGCGCGCGCGGCGAGCGGCAGGGCTCGGCGGCAGGGCGCGCGCTGGCGACCGTAGCGACGTTCCACTTCGTGTGCCTCGCGTGGGTCGTCTTCCGCGCCCCGACCTTCTCGCACGCGATGCTCGCCCTGCGACAGCTGGGCGCGGGCAGCTTCGCGCTCGAGCACGTGACGCCCAAGGTGCTCGTGGCGATCGGGGCGGGGATGCTGCTGCACGTCGTCCCGCGAGACCTCGACGGGCGGGTGCGCGAGGCGTTCGTGCGCCGCCCGGCGCTCGTGCAGGGTCTGGTGCTCGCCGCGGCCGCCATCGGCCTGCACCTCGCGGCGAGCGCGAAGCCCGAGCCGTTCGTGTACGGGCAGTTCTGAGTCGCCCCGTCCTCGCCCTGGTCGTCGGCTCGCGGCCGAGGCCGAGCCGAGGCCGTCCCGGCTGCTCGTGATGTGCCACGGCGACCCGTTGCGGACCCGGGATCCCGCGGCGGAGGTGCGCGCGGCGCTGGCGTGACGGCGGCGAAGCTCTGCGCGCGCCCGTCCCGTGGTTACACTCTTGATGAATGCACCGGGCGCTCTCGGTCGTGCTCCTCGCCTCGACGGCTTGCGCCGGATCGCACGCCCGGCGCACAGCTGCGTCTGCTGCGTCAGCGACGTCGGCCCCGGCGGCCCTGACCCCCGCGCAGATCGCCGAGCATGGCCTCCCCTCCGTCGTGACGATGCGCACCGCCGAGTCGCTCGGCACCGGCTTCGTCGTCCGGTCCGACGGGTGGATCGCGACCAACCTGCACGTCGTGGTGGGCGGGCCGCGCGTCAAGGTCACGCTGCGCGACGGGCGCGAGCTCGACGTGGTCGAGGTGCTCGCGGCGAGCGCCGAGCACGACCTGGCGCTCGTGCGCATCGACGCCAGAGGCCTGCCCACGCTCAAGCTCGGCGACAGCGATCGAATGCGTCCGGGCGATCCGATCGTCGCCATCGGCAACCCGCTCGGCCTCGAGGATACCGTGTCCGACGGCCTGGTGAGCGCACGGCGCAGGCTGCCGCAGGGCTTCGAGATCCTGCAGGTCTCGGCGCCCATCGCCCCGGGCTCGTCCGGCGGGCCGCTGTTCAACGACCGTGGCGAGGTCGTGGGGATCGCCACGGCCGTGGCGCAGGGGGGACAGAACCTCAACTTCGGCGTCCCCATCCGTTACCTCGCGCGCATGCTGGCCGAGCCCGATCCCATTCCCTTCGCCCAGTTCGCGGAGCTGATCGCGCGCGTGCGCGAGGCCAACGAGCCTCCGCCCCGCAAGAGCGTCCCGCACTTCGCCCCTGCGCTGCTCGACGGTTGCTCGTCGGGCGCGCAGCAGCTCGTCGTCAAGATGGTCGCCGAGGCCATCGAGGCCGGCGCGCCGCTCTACAACCACGGCAAGCCGGCCGCCTGCTACCACGTCTACGATGGCGCCGCTTCCGACCTTGCGCGCCACCTTCCCGCGTCGTGCGTCGGGCCCGTGCGCGTGCTCGCGGCCGCGCAGAAGCACGCGGCCTCGCTCGGCGATGCGGGAGCGCAGGCGTGGGCGCTGCGCGACACCTTCGACGGCCTGCTCGAGGTCATCGTCCGCCTGCAGCCGCGGCCCTCCGGCGTGGCGCGACCGTGAACGCCGGAGCGCCGAGCACACTCACCCACAGACGGGCAAACAAATAGTTGGTTATCGTAGGTGGCTGCGGTTAGCTTGTTAATCGTGCCGTGCGGCGCTCGCCCGCACGAGCCGGAGGCCAATGCCGGATTTCGATATCCGAGGCGCCACGACAGCAACCAGGCGGGAGGGCCGCCGAAGGCACTCGGCCTACGAGCCGCAGGCACGAGGGGTTCGACTCCTCGTCAACAACGACCGCACCATCCGCCCCGTGCCTTCGCGCGGGCGGCGAGAGTCCGCGGTCGCACAAAGGGGTGCCGGCGCCTTCTGCGCCGGCATTGCGCTCGCTCTCGTGTACCCCCTGGTGGGACGCGCCCGTCGCGCCTCGGGGACGCAGGTGGGGGGCGGCGCAGAAGGGGCCGACATGAAGAAGAGGAAGCCGAGCATCAAGAGCCTGGAGACCGTGTCGCTCGACGAGGCGCAGGCCTATCTCGAGCACGCGGGGGGCGACGAGCTCGACGCCGCATACGCGCTGGCGTGGGATCGCAACCGCCTCGACGGGGCCATGGCGGCCCCGGACGACGCCGAGGTCCACCACGCGCTCTTCTTGCTCTGCCGCGTGCTCGGCAAGAGCGCTCCGAGCTTCGACGAGATGCGCGTCGAGCTCCGCCGTCGCGTCGCGGCCTGACGTCCCGGGCCGTCAGTTCGGCGGCGCCAGATACGGGAACGCCGTCCTGGCCGGCTGCGTCGGCCCGGCGACGCCCTGCGTGATCGCCGGGCCGCCGTCGCGATTGGCCGTGACGAGCAGCGCGAGCGTCTCGTCGGTCACGTCCTCGTTCGGCGTGCGCCCGCCGCACGTCGCGTGGGGTGGGCCGCCGAGGAAGGCCTCGCGCTCGAGGTCGAGGTAGCTCGCCACGAACGCGCCGCCGTCCGGCGTCGCAGCGCCGTGACCCGCCGGACGCGGAAGGCGTAGTCGACCTCGGGCGCGAACGTCGCGGCGTCCGAGGCGAACGGGACGACGGCCATCGCCAGCACGACGCGGGCCGGATCCTCGGGGCTCGTGAACGCGAACACGTCGGTGAGGTCGGCCTGCGGATCGGCGGTGACGCGCGGCCCGTCGAGGTGATCGGAGGCGCGCACGACGGTGACGCCGGCAAACGCGAGCGCCGCGGCGAGCGCCGCGCCGAGCAGCGCGCCGCGGCGGAGGGTCACGGGGCGACCGACGACGACGGGGCGCCCGGCTGCGGGGACGCCGCGCGCTCGCGCCAGGCCAGAAAGCCGATGACGCCCACCATCATCGCGATGCCCAGCACCAGGCCCGCCAGCAGGGCCGTCCGCGGGGACATCGACGCGGGGGGCGGGATGCTCGACATGGGAGGCGCGTCCTGCCGCGGGCGCAGCACGTACTGCACCTGATCCTCGTCGAGCGTCGCGATGCGCAGGCGCCCCAGGCCGCACACGTCGGCCAGCGAGCGCGCGAGCTCCTCCGCCGTCTGGAACCGCCGCGCGGGATCGCGCGCGCACGCCCGCGCGAACCAGGCGTCGAACCCCTGGGGGACGTTGGGGTTCACCTTCGACGGGACCGGAAGGGGCGCCGCGCAGACCTTGAGGACGATGTCGCCGAGCATGTCCCCCTCGAACGCGAGCCGGCCGGTCATCGCGGCGAACGCGCAGACGCCGAGCGACCAGAGATCGGTCAGCGGCCCGGGGGCGCCTCCCACCGCGAGCTGCTCGGGGGCCATGAAGTTGGGCGTGCCGATCACGGTGCCCTCGCGCGTCGGGCCGCCCATCGCGGGCGGCGCCTCGCCCGGCGCCGCGGGTTCCTCGAGGATCTTGGCGATGCCAAAGTCCACGAGCTTGACGACGTGGGGCAGCCCCTCGACGGGCTCGTCGGTCCTCGCCAGGAAGATGTTGTCGGGCTTGAGATCGCGGTGCACGACGCCCGCCGCGTGCGCCTTCGAGAGCGCGCGCGCCGCCTGCACGATGATCTGCGCGACCTCGGCGGGCTCGAGTGTGCCCTGGTCGATGATGCGCTCCGAGAGCGACTCGCCCTCGAGGAACTCCATGACGATGTACGGCAGGCCCTCGGGCGTGAGGCCGTAGTCGTAGACGTGCACGGCGTGGTTGGTCTGCAGCTTCGCGGCGGCCCGGGCCTCGATCGCGAAGCGGGCGCGCGCCTCCCTGTTCGCCGCGAACTGGGGCTTGATGAACTTGATCGCGACGCGCGTGCCGAGCGTCTCGTGCGTGCCCTCCCATACCGTCCCCATACCGCCGCTGCCGAGGAGCCGCAGGACGCGGTACTTGTCGGCGATGAGGCGTCCCTCGAGGGAGGGGACGTCGGAGGCAGCGACCGCCTGGCTCATCGAGCGTCCGGGGATCGTAGCGGATCGGCGGCGGATTGGGCCACCATGCGCGCATTGGGGCTAGGATGCACCGCCGTGCGCCCCCCTCACGCTGTCGGCCTTGCTGTCGGCGTCGCAACGGCACTGCTGGCCCTGGCCGCATGCGACAAGGAGTCCTCGACGCCCGAGCCCTCCGCGGCGGCGGCCGCCGTCGCCCCCAGCGCTCCGCCCGCGGCGCCCGAGCCGCCGCGCGCCCCGGACATCGTCGTCGACACCACGACCGTGGCCGTCGGTAACGATCGCGTCGCGACGGGGGAGCCCGGCCTCGCCGACAAGGTCGCCGTCTTCGTGACGGGCCGGCCTGCCATCGCCGGCGCGGCCGTCTCGGTCGTCGCGATGCGCGGCGCCAAGCCCGGGCCCGTCGCGGCCGTGGTCGCGGCGCTGCGCAAGGCCGGGGCAGGGTCGGTCGTCCTGCGGACCGAGGCGCGCGACGGCACCACGCAGAAGCTCCCGGTGTCGTTCCCCACGGCCGCGCTGCCCGGCTGCGCCGCCGTGGCGTGGATCGCCAGGGACGCGGCGATCGACGTGTGGCCCGCGGGCGGCGGGACGGCCCGGCGCATCGTCAAGGGGCTCGCCGGCCCGGACATGACCCTCGGCGGCGAGGCGGTGCGCAAGCAGCTCTCGGGCTGCGACGCGTCGGCGCTCTACGTCGGCGCCGACGACGTGCTCACCTGGGGCCTCGTCTTCGACCTGGCCACCGGCGCGCTGACGGCGCCCGGCGCGCGCGTGAGCTCCGTGGTGCTCGTCACGTCGGCGGTGCCCGGGCGCAAGCTCGCGCCCGAGTGAGCGATCCTCAGCGCGCGCCCAGCGTCCGGACGAGGCGGTTGCCCCGCCGCTCGAGGGCGACCCTCACCGGCCCTTGCGCCTCGGCCAGCGCCTCGAGCGCCTCGTCGCGGCCGCGCACGGCGCGCCCGCCCACGCCGCGCACGACGTCGCCCACGCGGACCGGCTGCTTCCACTCGTGCTCTCCCTCGACCACCCGCGCGACGGTCGCCGCGCCGCCGCGGTCCTCGAGCTCGAGGCCGCGCGTCGTCAGGACGGCGTAGCTGGCGCCCGGCACGAGGTAGACGACCTCCTGCGCCGCGTCGACGATCATGCGGAAGTGGCGCAGCACGCCCAGGCCCACCAGGGCGCTGTCGTCGTCGAGGAACGAGAGATCGGGGCGCCGGTCGTGCCCCATCGCGGGCATGCTCGGGAACCCGAACGGCCCGAGGTGGAAGCCCTCGATGTCGGCGGCGTAGTCGTAGGCGCCGCCGCCCTCGCCCAGCCTCACGTCGTCGCCCGCGCGGCGCGGGTGGCGCGCGTGCATGGCGGGGCCGCCGACGAGGACGTTGACGGGGGCGCCGGTGTCGACGATGAGGGGCACCTCTCCCAGCTCGTCGACGGCGCCGGCCACGACGACGCGCCCGTGCGACGCGCCCCAGAACGGCAGCGCCACCATCGAATCGTCGGGGACGAAGCGATCGCGCGGCCCGACGCGCAGCGTGCGGGCCGGCCCGTCGACGTCGACGACGAAGCGCGACAGGAGGTCCATGCCGAGCAGGCCCGCCTCGTCGCCCTCGAAGGTCGCCTCGCGCCGCGGGACGAGCACGCGCACGCCGTGCAGCTCCAGGTCGCCGAGCACGAGCCGGTCGACGATCGCCGCGTCGTAGGTGTCGGGCGGGAGGAACGGCGGGCGCGCGTGCATCGGCGGCTCGGGCGCCGGGACGACGCCGAGCGCGTCGAGGAAGCGGCGCGAGAGGATCGTCACAGGCGAGCCCGTGTCGAGCACGAGCGGCAGCGCGGCTCCGCCGGCCGCCGCAGCGAACACGATCACGCGCGAGGACGGATCGTCGATCGGGAACACGACGGGCTCGCGCAGCGGTCGGAGCGGCAGGATGTCGTCGCCTTGCACCTGCGCCCACGCCGGCGGCGCGGGCTCGCTCTGCCGCTCCTCGAGCGTCCACGTGGTGGTCTCGCGTCCCACCTCGTCGACGATTGCGCTGCACCGCGCCGACGCTACGACCGTGGCCCCGTCGCGCTCGTCCCAGCGCAGCTCGTCGCAGCTCTCCACCGCGTCGTGCTGGGCGACCCACGCGAGCGCCGTGGGGCGCCGCGTCCCGCGGTCCACGTCGACCCATAGGACGTGGCCGTCCGGGGGCGTGTACACCACCGTGCACACGTCGGCGTGGCAGGTCTCCAGCTCGGAGGTCGCGCCCGCCTCCGGGGCGCCGTAGCGCAGCCCCACCCACGCCGCCTCCGTGCGCTCGTCGGCCGCCAGCGGGCCGTCGATCTCCACCGGGGGGCGCGCGCCGACCTGCATCCACGCGCGGCCGTCCGCGAGGCCGAGCGCGTACGTGCGGCCGCCCGTCGTGCGCAGCTCGGTGAACCGGTCGCGATCCAGCACGACCTCGCGCGTCCACGCGCGGCGGGGGGAGGCGACGCGGTAGCGCAGGTAGGTCGGGGAGAGCGGACGGACGACGGCGAGCATCACGTACGCCGTGTGCGGGAAGCTCTCGCACCCGGTGAGCAGCGCGAACGCCACGAGCAGGAGCAAGCGGGCCATGGGGCTTGCAGGTCTCCTCGAGCAACGCGCGTGCCCCGCGCCGCCGCGTGGTAACGCTGGGACGTGCTCCCGCTCTCCCGGCAGGCGCGTGTCTTCGCGGTCGTGGCGTCGCTCGCCATCGCGCTCGTGGGGGGAGTGGCGGGGGCGGTGCGCCTGCTCCCGTGGCTGCTCGATCCCCAGGTGCCCTGGCGCGTCGCGGAGCCGTTCGCGCGCGGGCTCGCGGCGGTGGCGCTCGAGGCCGCGCTGCTCGTCGGGTGGCCCGTCGGCTGGGCGCTCGCGTGCTTCCGGTTCGTCGAGACCGGTGAGGCGCGCGTGCTGCTCACGCTCGGCGAGTCGCCGCGAGCCACCGTGCGTCGCCTTGCCCCCCAGGGCGCCGCGCTGGCGATCGCGCTCGGCGCGGTCTCGCTGGTCTACGGCAGCGACGCGGGGGCTCCGGGGCGCGTCGCGACCGAGCTGGTCGCGCGCGCCCGCGTCGCGTGCGCGGCGTCGACGGCCCCGGCCACGTATGCGATCCCGTTCACCGAGATGACCTGGCTCTGCGCGCCGGGGCGCGAGCCGCGCCTGGTCGGGGAGGCCCCGCACGGCATGGGTGGGGCCGTCCTCGCGGCGAGCGACGCCACCCTCGCGGGCGACTTCCGCTCCCTCGAGCTCTCCGACGCGAACGTGCTGCTCTCCTCGCCGGCGGCGGGAGCAGGCGGCGGCGTGCGCGTGAGGGTCGCGACGCTCCGGCTGCACGGCATGGCCCCGTGGGCGAGCGCGTCGACGCTGCCGGCGCCGCTGCGCGCGCTGGTGCTCGGCGCGAGCGCGTGGGCGGCGGCGTCGCTCGCGGCGTGGGGTGTGCTGCGCCGCGCGACG